>CAZVOU010000194.1:0-5257 GCA_964628605.1 uncultured Syntrophaceae bacterium | reverse complement strand
CTTCACTGGTCAACAGGATTATCCGGCGGGGATCATTGAAAAGGTTAAGGAAAAGTCTCCTAAATCAGTGATTGTAAATGGAAGTGAGGTCGCGAAAAAAATAGGGAATCCGAAGGTCATCAATGTGATTTTCCTTGGAGTGCTGTCAAACTTCCTTGATATACCGGTCAATGTATACGAAGATGTGCTCAAGGAGTCATTAAAGCCCAAGTTGGTAGACATAAACCTGAACGCATTTGCTGAAGGTAGAAGCCTGGTTTCATGATCAGCGCATGACCACAGTGAAAAGGACGCCAATCAGGCGTCCTTTTTTTATTTCACTAGCCGCCGGATGACGGCAGAATTTTAAAATTAGTTCCGTCAGGCGTGACCAAATAGGGACTTCAGCTCGCATCGGCCTCACGGAACCGTCGGCACATTACTGCCCTTGTAATAAGCAAATACTGGGCCAACTGGTCTTTTCCAAGGCATTCACGGAAAATCCTCTACTATTTTAGTTAGATGTAAAAACAGGCTACTGCCCGTGCTATTATTGAATCTGATCCATGTTTGGTTGAAAAAAAAACGGGCATTGAGTAGATATAGCCAAATTACCTTTTTTTTCGAATGCTTGGACAAGTGGTTTTTTTGCAATCCGGGTGGGGAAAAGCAACGCCGGTTTGAGCCCACCTACTTTTTGCATCACAGAATTGTGAACAAATAATCTATCGACACCTCTCTTTTTTTAATCTATTTTTGACCATTGACTGATCTATCCTTTATCAACCATCAGTCATGGCCGCCATTGCATGGAAGTCGACTAATATTTATCAACTTTCATTAATGTGAGGCCCCGGAAACGGAGGAGGTCTGAGCATTCATGTGGAGACAGATTAGTCTTCAGGCTCGTATCCTGTTAGCTCTGACGGCCCTGGTTCTAATTACCGCCGCTGGCGCTGTGATTTCCATATCGTACACTTTTAAGATAGACGGCCTGATCAACAACATTTTTGAAACCGACGTTTCTGCCATGCGGGCGGCTCAAGAACTTGAGAACGCCCTTGTCATGCAAAAAGGGTATGTGACCTACTTTTTTCAGGACGATGACGTTTCTTGGCTCAATGAGTTGGACAAACACCACACCGCTTTTGAGAATTGGCTTCGGCGGGCGCGACAGTGGGCCATCTCGGACAAAGAACGAGAGATACTAAACGAAATAGACTCACTTTACATTCGATTCAGCATTTCACGTGATGAAGTGGTGGCTCTTTACAAAAAAGGCCTCAAAGAAGAAGGCTACCGTTTACATAAAATGGTACGGGATCAGTTTTTCAGAATCATTGAGTTATGTAGACAGTTCAACGCTACTTATGTAGACAGAATATCATTGGCTCAGGAAACGATTCGTGATCGGGTAGTGCTGTTAAACGCCTATGCTTTCGCGGGCTTGTTCACTGTCCTGTTGCTGGGGGTCTCTCTGGCATACATACTTGTAAAACAGGTTCTGGGGCCTATTCGACAGTTGACCATGGCAACCAGCATGGGCGACACGGGAAAGCCTCAAGAAAATGAAGTAAAAGCTCTGGGCAAGATATTTCAGACATTAATAGCAGATGTGGATCAAACCAAGAGCAAGCTTGAGTGGTCTCGAGAGCATTTGGAGCAGGCAGAGAAGTGGGCTCTGGTGGGAAAACTCGCAGCTGGAGTGGCCCATAGTATCCGCAACCCTCTCACCTCTGTTAAAATGCGCCTTTTTTCGATGGAACGAACCCTTTCCCTCACAACCAGCCAAAAAGATGATTTAGAGGTAATTTCTGAAGAAATACGTCATCTGGACACCATTGTAGGGAACTTTCTGGAATTTTCTCGTCCCCCTAAACTGAAAATGCAGAATGTGAGCCCATCTGATGCGGTGGATATGGCTGTTCAGTTGCTGCGACACAGGTTGGAATCCTATGATGTCAAGGTGAAGATTGAGAGAAAAGAGCGGCTTCCAAAAATTTTAGCCGATCCGGACCAATTGAAGGAAGTGTTCGTCAATCTAATAGTAAACGCATGTGACGCTATAGTCGATAGTGGACAGATAGTAATTTACGAAGGGTTTCCTGCCAAAAACGCATTTTCCAAAAATCTGACAATAAAAGTCAGTGACAATGGGCCCGGAGTTCCTGCTTCCATAGGAGAAAAGCTCTTTCAGCCCTTTTTTAGCACCAAAGAGGAAGGCACAGGGTTGGGTTTGAGTATAGCAACTCGGATAGTGGAGGAACACGGCGGAAAAATAGCAGTTGAGTCTCATGAGGGCCCAGGGGCCACATTCATAATCACTCTGCCTGCTACTGGAGTTTGATTTGGGAAACATATTGATAGTGGATGATGACGCCCAATTGCGGCACAGCTTTGAAAAACTGCTCCTGGCTGAGGGCCATGAAGTGAAAACATCGCCTACGGGAGAGGCTGGCCTGGAAATTTTCAGGAACAATAGACCGGACTTGGTAATCATGGACGTCAGACTACCCGGAATGGACGGTTTGGAAACTTTCAAGCTGATGCATGAAATACAACCAAAGGCTCCTGTAATAGTCATGACGGCTTATGGTGATACTGATACCGCCATCGAGGCCACTAAAATGGGCGCGTACGATTACGTTCTCAAGCCTTTTGACATTCCTGAAATGCTCTTGACAATTGACAAGGCCCTTGAAGCCGGCAGATTCATGCGATCGAGGGTTGAGATGGACGTTCTTCCGGAAAAAGATTCCACACAGGCAATTTTTGGGAGAAGCCGGTCCATGCAGGAGGTTTTCAAACAAATAGGGCGTGTGGCTTCCACTGGAGCGACAATATTGATACGTGGGGAATCGGGCACCGGTAAGGAGTTGGTTGCGCGGGCTATTTACCAACACAGCGTCAGAGCCGACAAACCCTTTCTGGTGATCAACTGCGTAGCAATTCCGGAGACTCTCCTGGAAAGTGAACTTTTCGGCTATGAAAAGGGGGCTTTTACAGGCGCAGTAAACCGCAGGATGGGGAAGATTGAGCAGGCCAATGGCGGGACTGTCTTTCTTGACGAAATTGGGGATATGCCTTTCAGCATACAGGCGAAAATCCTCCGCTTACTTCAGGAGAAGAGCATAGAGCGCTTGGGAGGACGATCTCCTATTCCAGTGGACGTTCGGGTAATAGCCGCCACAAATAGGGATCTCGAGGCGGCGCTTGCTGAGGGCCGTTTTCGTGAGGACCTTTATTACAGGCTGAAGGTAGTTACCTTGCAGTTGCCGCCGTTGCGTGAACGTAAGGGTGACATACCGATGCTGGCTGATTATTTTCTCAAGAGGTACGCCAGAGAAATGTCGGTGAACAGTCCTGGCATAACGGAAGAGGCAAAAAATGTAATGGAAACCTATTCCTGGCCTGGAAACGTAAGGGAACTGGGCAACACGGTTCAGAAGGCGCTGATATTTAGCAGGGGAGCCCCTATCAGCGGAGAAGAAATTTCGCAGGCCATAAAGATCGAAACTTCGGATATGGACCTTAATAAAGGCGCAGAAGACGAGGCCATTCGCCAGTGGATAAGGAGGGCTCTCATTGGAGGCAGAGGAGAAAAAATCTTTGGCGACATAATAGACCATTTTGCCAGAATGTTAATGACAGAGGCCCTCACTATAACGTCCGGCAACAGGTCCCAGGCCGCTAAACTTTTAGGACTCTC
Organism: uncultured Syntrophaceae bacterium; assembly: GCA_964628605.1. Taxonomy (GTDB): domain Bacteria; phylum Desulfobacterota; class Desulfomonilia; order Desulfomonilales; family Desulfomonilaceae; genus CAITZA01. Next base: position 1,569 of record CAZVOU010000194.1, on the reverse strand, counting down.
TCGGCCTACGTTGCTTGCAAAGATTGAGAAATACGCGATAAAAATTGAAACAGCAGTCAAGGACTAGGGCATCTTGCCGTAAACTAAAAGTGGTCTGGATTTTATTGGAATAGTATGGTTGATGATAGTGTAAAAATTCCCCCCAAAATGATCGATCGGTCTTTTGGGGAATATCAACAATGTTGTTTTTAATCCTTATGTAACCCTTACGATCTAGAATTACTGAACATCATTTCGAGATACATGCCGAGCACAGTGTCAAAAAATATCGAGCCCTCTCTGGAAGACCAGCTATTTCCCGAATGCTCCCCTGAACTCAAGGAGTTGATCTGGAGTAAGGGGTCCCTGAAAGAATACGCGTCAGAGTCTACCATTGTGTCCCCTGGTGATTCCGGCTCCAGGATTCGTTTCCTGATATCGGGAAGCGCAAATGTCATTTTTCACGAGACTGAAGGCGCCGAGATAGCCGTAGAGACCATATTTCCCGGGGATGTGATTGGGGAAGTAAGCTTTCTGACTGGTCGTCCGGCGCCCCACAATTCTGAAGTTGTCGCCAAGGAGGTCTCTCGGGTTTTTGTACTGCCCGCACAGGAATTTGAAGAGATACTGAAATTTCACCCCGAATTCTCGCTCAGCATCTTGCGAACGATGGCTCGCAAAGTCATCAGGCTGGATCAAAGTGTTTACAAAAACACGCGAAAAAAGCGGGCCCTTCAAAACCTGATCAGCCAGCAAGACCATCTTTTCCCAGATTATTTTGTGAGTGAAACAGTCCGCCGACGTGTAGGACGAAAACTCGAAGAGTTGGCAAGCTCGCCGTGGCCTGTGTTGATCACGGGTGAAACTGGAGTGGGCAAAGAATTCATGGCCCACGCCATGTACAAGATGTGTTCCCATCATAAGAGAGTCTTTCTTTTCCTGGATCTTCTACGCCCCCTTGCGGATATGCAGCACGCCTCGGACTACTGTGAACTCCCTGACCAGTCGAATGATCTGACAGAGTACCAGATGCAGCTATTTTTAGGATCTGAAAAAAAGAATAGCAGCGGCATACGGACTGAAACGCCGGGATATCTGGAACTTACTGAGGAGGGCACTTTACTTGTCAGAGGGGTCGAACAGTTGACTCCTGTAATGCAGAAACATCTCCTCCATACGCTTAAATCATCAAAATTCAGGAGACTCGGTTCATACAATTTTATTAACTGCGACACGCGTTTAATTGGAACCACCAACCTCGACGCGTCCGAAATTTCACCCGAAAAACATCCTTTGCTGTATTGGATGATGGCTCATTCTATCGACATACCTCCACTTAGAAAGCGCAGAAAGGAAATACCCGCTCTTGTTCAATACTATGTGAACAAATACGGTCAGGAGCTTCACAAGGATATAAATAAACTTCCTAAAGAGACCGTCAAAACATTAGTCAGCTATTCTTGGCCAGGAAATGACACAGAGTTGGCCACCACTATGAAAAGGGCGGTCATTCTGGCTGAAGACGGGGTTCTAAGACCTCAGGACATATATTTTGATCTCAGGCGAATAGAGGGTGACGGAAAAATTAAT
>CAZVOU010000193.1:0-1639 GCA_964628605.1 uncultured Syntrophaceae bacterium | reverse complement strand
TTAATTTCCACCAACACGGACCGCTCAAGATTCATCCTCAAAATACTGCCGCGCGTGTTTGACAAGAGGGTGCGGGTGTCTACAATCCTGACACTCATGAACAATAACGATTTTGCTTATGCGGTCTGAAGCTTTATTCCCTTTGCATTACGTAAGGAGTTAAAATGCAGGTAATTCATAATAGATTCTTGAGTGAATATTATTGTGTGGATAAGGACAAGAAATTCACGATTCAATTCGTGAACAAGGAATGGTCCTGCAGTTGCTATCAAAACAATTGCAAACATATTAAGGCCGTTCAATCATTCCTGAAAGAGAGCAAATGACAGCGGCTGTGATGTCCGTTTTTTCCCGGCGCTGACGAAAGTGAAGGCAGGAGGCAGGCTTGTCTCCCAACGGTTAGATTCAAAATTACAGTAACACGGAGCCATTAATCTGAGGTATGATGCTTCTTACCTGTCCACCAAGGGATGGAGCAAAATAGTATCATGGAACGTGGGCAGAGGAATTTTTAAGTCTTACCTTTTTGATTTCAACAAGGCACGGTAGATAAACAATATTTTGCCGTTAGTTTTGCAAACTGATTTTGAGAGCATTGATCTGCTATTCAGGAGGACCTGATCGTGAAAAAACTTGTTCGGTTTCTTGCCGTCATGATCTTCTTGTTTCCGGCAATTGTGTCTGCCCAAAACCAGTCATCGAACTTTATGCCATCGGGCTTGCCTACATGGTCCTCACTTGGTCAGGACTCTGAAAATGCCAGCTTCATGTCTAGCCTGCCGATCCTCAAGGAGATCAAGGCAGGGAAAATTCTGATTAATCCTTCTGTTTCAGTTGGTTACCAACATCTCGCCAGCAACATGAGTCTTCCTGCGTCAACAAATCCACGGGGAGCCAGCCAGTTGTTCATCGGAGCTATGGACGTCACACTGCAGGATTTCAACTTCTGGTACGGGACAGCCGGCTTAAACGTTGTAATTGACAGGATTACCCTTTTCGGTTCTGTTGGTGGCTATTTCCCTCGTCTTTTTCAGATGAAGGGCACAATACCGATTTCGAATAATGTGTCCTACGTAGCTCCTAATCTAATTATGACAGGCTCAAACCTGAATTTCCGGACGGCTCAATGCGGAGCGGGATACACCATTAGCGGTGCATTGTCCATACTGGCCGGATACTTATGGACCCACACTGCAGCCACATTTTCTGATCCACGAGTGGAATCAATACCTCTGGCAAACCAGACACTAACCGGCGATGTCTCGATGGATATTGGCGTGCCATTCGTCGGATTGCAGATTCTTGAGAAAGGATTTTACAGGGGGGCTATAATGTACAGCCCTCTGGCCACATCGTCCGGAAACCTTTCGCTCAATACATTGGCGCCCGAAATGTCTAATTTGAGCTACACGCTTAACCAGCCGGGTAATTTCTTTGCGTTCAACGCAGAATATTTTTTCCTGTTCAAACCGCCTGTGACACTGAGTTGCTGGTTCCTGGGGACGTATGTGAACATCAGGGGCAATTCCGATCTTCAGTTTACTGCGCCAGGCATTGACACAGTGAAGGATGTCACTATCACCAATACACAATATGGCCTGGCTGGCGGAGCCACCTTTGCGGTGATTTTCTAAGATCA
>CAZVOU010000192.1:0-4765 GCA_964628605.1 uncultured Syntrophaceae bacterium | reverse complement strand
CGGCCACACACCCCACTGAAGTCCGAAGGACTGCCCCCATAATTAGCCCATAGTGAAACTATGGGACGGTTGAAATTACATCACCCGGATTCTAAATGAATTCATTCTCTACCCCAAAATCAGAATGGTGTTCTTCCTGGTCCATTATATATCTCTTGACTCTATTTAAGTGCGAAGAACTCACTGAATAGGCAGCATAACCAATCTGCCAGGAAAACATCTTCATTCCAGGGAATTCATGCTTTATCCAGTTACTTGAAGCACTCTTCACGGTGTAAACTATTGTGGCAATAGCGAGAACTCGAGGCATTGCCAGGAGTAAATGAACGTGATCGCCGACACACTTTACAGAAATAACCTCACCCTTCATGTTCCTGACAACGGCAACCAAATATTTTCCGAGCCGCCCCCTGATTTCCGGCTTTATCTCCGGACAACCATCTTTAACTCGGAAAATGACATGAACGAATATACTGCATATTGAATGCGACATGTTCCCCCCTGATCACGTGGTTCATCCACAATCCCCACGGTCACGATCCAATCCCCACGATTTCGCCGAGGCCGGCTCCACCGTGGGCTAAATTTAGGGCCGGGCCCAACGGCCACACACCCCACTGAAGTCCGAAGGACTGCCCCCATAATTAGCCCATAGTGAAACTATGGGACGGTTGAAATTACATCACGTTGATTTTATCAATAATATCATTGGTTTTTGTTTGCCGAGATTGCACAGAATCTCGTGGTCAATAACCTTGGCCAAGGAGGTTGATGGAATATGATTGTTCAACAATAAAAATCAAACCCGGTCTCTCATACGAATCCTGTCATGCTCCACAATCCAGAGACTGTTTTGAGGGCCATGTTCCATGATAGTAGGGATTGTTTTCCTGAGGGCCGAGATTAGTGATGGTTTGTCGTGGCGAAGGAGCCTGAATACAATTATTCCGGACGTTCCCCCAGGGCTGTAATTCCAGATGTTTGAAAAATCCATGTCCAGAGTCATTAGAATTCTGGACTCTTGAAAACATTGCCGGAACAACAGATCATCCGAAGCCCCTCCCAACCCCTGATCCAAGACTGTTTTTGCATCGAAACCTTCAGATCTCAGCAGTTCGCAGAATTCGAGTGGAAGGTTCTCGTCGATTTTGAATTTCATGCCGCAGCTTCTCCAGGCAAAATGACTACAGTCTCTCGTGTCAACTCGGCTGCGTAAGACAATGCGGCTGAGACGTCGTCTTCGCAAAGCGATGGATAACTTTTCAGAATCTCGCCTGCTCCCAAACCTGACGCGAGATTGTCCAAAATGACCGACACCATCACCCGGGTGCCTTTTATGCATGCTTTGCCATGGCATATATTCGGATCAACACATATTCGTTCGCGCCAGTTCATATTAACCCTCCGGAACTCAACGAAATTGTCTTGATTTCAGGTTAGCTCCGATAATGTGCCCTGTCAACATGCACTGCCGGAGTACCCACGGTAACAACTCAGTCCCCATAATTAGCCCATAGTGAAACTATGGGACGGTTGAAATTACATCACGTTGATTTTATCAATAATATCATGATTTTTTTGTAGGACTGGGTTGCACAAATCTCGTATGCAAAATCGGGCTTGGTTCCAAGCCTGACGCGACATTGTCCGGAATGACGGATACCATCATCCGTGTTCCCATGATGCAAGCATTGCAATGGTATGGTAAACTTGCCATCGTCCTCAAAAATCCTGGCAATTTATCGTTGTGTGCGCTCATTAATATAACAGTTCTATAAATTTTTATGCATACAAGCGCTCACATTAAAATATAATAATTACAGCAACGTAACGATTCTATGAATCGTTTCTATGACTTCTACGAACGCTCTATGCGCGAATTGTATAGAAAGTGTGACGACGTGTGCCATGTTTTTGGAGAATCCCCTGTTCTTTCATACTTTTCAGTAGCTTGTAAGCCTGCTGGTCTGGGGCTGTAATTCGGGACAGGGGCTCTAAAAAGACCAAAGTCGATTTCCTGTTCGACAATTTTCGCATTCAACAGTGTCTCTATTTCTTCAAAGGCTTTTAACAATGGCTTCCTGAGGAATTGATTTATTCTGAGTTCGCTTCCTTCCAGAACTTGAAAGGCAATCTCATTGAATGGCAGGTGTCTCTTTATATCGACATCTCGTCCCAGCACTATTAATCCGGCCACAGTCGGCTTGAGAACACCATCAACGCTGGCTGTCATGCCGAGCGCCCCATCAAATTCGTCATCGGCAAGCTCCAGCAGCGCTGAGTCTCCCCGGTAGAGTCTTATACATCCGCGCAAACGAATTCGTTCAATAGGGTCAAGGTCCTCGACGCCCATTGAAATTATAGGTGTGGCAGAGACGTCAATGGCCCCAAAAGATGAGAGACGTTGAGCAAATTCATGGGGGGTATAATGGCGTGGCTTCCGGATGTCCGTCCGCCTTGATGCGTCTGCGTAACAGCGTCCCATCTGAGGTAGCAACCAGTTGCCTCGATTTAGGAACCTTGATGAGTGCGACAACCCCTGCTTCGACAAAAAACTGTCCACTATCACCGCAACTGACGGCGTTGTCCTGTTTGCTATCATGGCTTCCAAGAAGGTCCGGTGAATTGCATAATCTGCCATCTGTAATACCTCATGATAAATATTACCACCTGACCAAATTTTGAAACAGGACATTGTGAAGGCGGGCTGCAGCGTTTATAACCCTACCCCCCAGCCCGCGTCAGCGCCATCGTGTACCACATCACCAGTTTGTCGTCCTCCTGTATCACCGAGTCCGGAAGCCTGGCCCCCACCGACAGGATAGTCTCAAAGTCCTTCTCCTGGTGGGCCTTGCGGAAGCCCGCACGGATCGCTTCCAGACGGAATACCTTCAGCCTGGCGCCCGACCCTTTCTTGCCTCCAGAGGCAGCGGCCATCTTTTTGTATTCCTCAAATTCCTTCAGCAGCGCCTTTTCACGGACCTTCTCCAGGTCAACCTGCCTGTTGGGGTTGGGCACATACCAACGGTCACGGGCCGCCCCAATCAGCGCCATGTCCGCCGTCTCAAGGTCCCCGTTACCGGACTGTTTGATCAACTCACGATGCTTTTCCGAGCATTTCAGCCACGACACTATCTGAGCCGGGATGGCGCCGTTTCCGTCATACCGGATGAAATTCTGCTCCAGTAACTCCATCAGTTCCAGCGCCTTCTCACGCTTCTGCCACCCACCGATCTCCTTCATGAACATCGGGTGTATCTCCTGGAATGTCATGGGCTTGTTTGTCAGCTTCTGCCGTAGCCACTGTATGGCCGTCGCCTCATCCATCACGAACATGTCCGGCTGTATTATCGACGGGTTCGCAAGGCGCTTGCGGTCGTATTCTACCACCTGCTCCGGCAGGAACCACATGCCGTCACGCTCGGAAAACCTCTGCGACAAACCCGCATAGAACTCCGCCGCCGACATCGGCACACTCACACCCCTCTGCACATGGAATGCCACCATACGGTCGAACAGCAAATAATGCTGGCGCTCGGCCACTACCTCGATACGCTTGCCCCCCGGTTGCGTCACTACCACCGGCAACTGTCGCAAATGCTCCCGAGCAAAGTCCCACACACCCTGCTCGGTCCCGGCCTCCAGACGGAACCGCTCCTCAAGTCCCTCGTCAGGCTTGTAGGCCGAGATGATCAGGTCTTGTTTGACGGAGGCCGAGGCTGTCATTTGTTTAAATGTGCCTTGTTGCTTGTCGAGTGTGCGCACGTCAGCAACCACAAAACCGGCATGTTGAAGAGCTTCCTGAATGGCGTTCCAAACACGGTTCTGGGAATTGTGGAATTCGACCGTCATCCAACGGCCTGGCTTAAGAATTCTAAAATACTCGAAAAAACAACCGGCTATTAGGCTTTGATATTCTGTCAATCCCTTTGACTGATTCTTGTTTTCAATGGCTTCTGGTTTGTTGTCGGTTATTATTTTTAACCACGATTCCCACAGAAAATTTAACTCAGAGTACATTAGGTTGCCGCCGAATGGTGGGTCAGTAAAAATATAATCACATTGACCATTTGCGAAAGCGATTCTGGCAGTGGACCCGCATGCGACTAGGCATTCCAGGTTCCTAATTAAAAGCGGATATTTTAGAACTTTTCGTCTCAAAAATGCTATGCAGTCGATTTCTCTGATCATTGAACTTACATAGAGCGTACCAGCTAGTTTACTTGGCAAACCGAATGGCCTTTCTCTGTTAAGTTTGGAAGATCCTTCCGTGACCGCAGTTCCTAACCAAAGCAGCTTGTTTATCGCATTGGATATTCGTGAACGATACGATGCAAGTACCATCAAACTTCTCTTTGTATAAAACTGATGCACATGTGTGATCCCAATACCATCGTTTCTCCTGGACTCATCCCCCTCCGGCATCCTGTTCGTCGGAAACCAGTACGGAATGTCCATTCGCTCGATCTTCTCAATAAGTTCGAGGTCTTTTGCGTCGGGCTCTTTCTCATACCGTTTCTTCCCTACTGAGTAATTGATCAGGACCGGGACCTGTTTTGCCTGCCTGACGTTCTGGTTAATGGCCTTGTCGTATTTCGTGACCCATGCCCTGTCCATGCGCCTTTTGGTTAGCCTTGATCCGCAATTCGGGCATGGGAACTCGTCGTGGACCTTGCCGGCCTTCTTATCGACGGCGGCGTTCCAGAATATGACCTCTCTGGTGCAGTCAGGGCATACGAAGACATCGGACCAGACGGTGTAGTTT
>CAZVOU010000191.1:0-72446 GCA_964628605.1 uncultured Syntrophaceae bacterium | reverse complement strand
GAAAGCAAAACAGCATGAGCCAACGGTGTTACCAGATACGCCCCGACAAAAATCACCTGAGTGACAGAGTCGATGGTATTTTCGATCACCTTGAAAAAGAATAGATGCAACAGCACCGCTATCAACGGGAAAAGCGCCATGACAGCCGGCACGTACGGTATGGGAACCCAGTAGAATAATATGACTATTAGAACCCCTAGCGCTATCGCCATGAATCTCGAGGGGACCGTTTTGAGACTACTCAGATTGTTGGTCAATTCCCAGGCGCCCAGGGCCGAAAAAACCGCCACCAGGACGGCGACTCCGGGAACTCCTCCCCAAATCAATGTCGGAATAATTATTCCAACCGCCACCAGCGCTGAAACAATTCTGGCAACCATCATTGGACTGACTCCTCATAGTTGTTTTTTTGTTCGGAGATCATGCCGAATCTTCGCTGTCGAGTATTAAATTCCTTGATAGCGTTAGTGAATACCTCGTCATCAAAATCCGGCCACAGGACCTCGGTAAAATACAGCTCAGCATAGGCCAGTTGCCATAGAAGGAAATTGCTGATTCTGATCTCACCGCCTGTCCTTATCAGCAAATCAGGGTCCGGTATTCCGGAGGTGTAAAGCATGGACTCAAAATATTCTTCAGTAATGTCTTCAACATTCCTTAGTCCCTCTTTTACATCATGAGCGATCCTGCCGCACGCCTTAACTATCTCGCTACGGCCTCCGTAAGATAGGGCAATATTCAAATTCATCGTTTTATTGTTACGGGTCAATTCTTTTGCGCTCTCAATTTTTGTTATGAGGGACTCGGGAAGTCTGCGCAGGTCGCCGATGGTTCGAAAACGAATGTCATTTCGGTGGAGGTCTTGCAATTCTGAATCCAGAAACTGGGACAACAGCCTCATAAGCCCTGAAACTTCCCCCTCAGGCCGATTCCAGTTCTCTGTTGAGAATGCGTAAAGAGTCAAATACTTTATTCCCGAACGCCTGGAAAACTCCACTGCTCTGCGAACCGCCCTGGCCCCCTGGCGATGGCCTTCCAGTCTGGGCCTGAAACGTTTCTTGGCCCATCGCCCGTTACCGTCCATTATGATGGCGACATGCGCAGGAAACTCGACGCTGTTTTGTTCTGGATTGATCAAACGCCTACACTCTTTTTTGGAGTTCGGCGCCTGAATCGTGCTGTTAATAGTGAATGCAGGGATTTTTCTTCAGTTGGCAGGATCGGCGCCGGATTTAAATTCTAGATTTCCATTATCTCGGCTTCTTTTTGGCCGATGACCACATCTACTTTCGCAATGAATTCGTCGGTCGTTTTCTGGACCTTTTCCTGGGCCTTATGAAGATCGTCCTCAGAAAGGGTTTTTTCCTTCTTCATTTCCTTGTACATTTCATTGGCGTCCCGACGATGATTTCGAAGCTGAACCTTGAACTCTTCTCCCATCTTCTTGACCAGTTTGACCAGTTCCTTTCGACGTTCCGCCGTCAGGGGCGGGAGATTGATCCTGACAACCTTTCCATCGTTCATGGGAGTGAGTCCCAACTCTGACTTCAGGATGGCCTTTTCGATGTCCGGAACTGCCTGGGAATCCCAGGGCTGAATCACAATCTGGCGTGGCTCCGGAATTGAAAGCGTGGCCAACTGATTGATCGGTGTTGAACTCCCGTAATAGCTGACCATAAGGCCGTCCAGAAGAGCAAGCGAGGCTCGTCCGGTTCTGATTCTCTTGAGATCCTTCTGCAGACTATCAATCGACTTATCCATAGAGGCTTTTAGCTCGGAATGGACTTCTTCTATCATAATTACCTCATGTAAAAGGGTTAGGTTGGCTTTAAACTATTGTGGTCCCAATAGTGTGATCTGAGAGGGCTCTTTTCATGTTCCCCTCCACATGCAAATTGATAACCAGTACAGGTATGTTGACTCGACTGAGTATTTCTACACTGGCAGCGTCTATAACCTTTAAACCTCTAGCCAGAACTTCTGAATATGAAATGGAATCAAATCGCACAGCGTCGGAGAATTTTTTGGGATCCTTGTCATAGACACCGTCAACCTGAGTCGCCTTTATCATGACATCAGCCTGGATCTGTACGGCTCTGAGGGCAGCTCCCGAATCGGTTGTGAAACAGGGGTTCCCAGTGCCGCCGGCGAAAACCACCACCCTGCCCTCTTCCAGATATGATCTGGCCTTTTCCTGCTCAAAAAGCTCCACAAATGAACCAACCTGAAATGCGCAGAGCAATCTGGCGTCTACGCCGGATTTTATTATGGCGGAGCGTAACGCCATGCCGTTGAGCACTGTAGCAATCATGCCCATGTGATCGCCGATCAATGGATCCACTCCAACGGAAGCGGCATTGACTCCGCGCAGGATATTTCCGCCTCCGATAACTATCCCTATCTGAGCGCCGGCTCGAGCGGCCTTGGCAATCTCACCGGCTATCCAGGCCGTCTTGTCGGGATCTATTCCGAAGCTCCGCTCTCCGGCCAGAGCCTCACCGGATACCTTAATCAAACATCGACGATACATGGGTGATTTTTCTAAACCTCTTTAATTCTGTCCTAGCTGAAATCTTGCAAATCTCCCAACTGTCATGTTTTCACCCAGTTGGGCTATCTTATCCCTGATGAGTTCAGCGATCGTTCTGTCCGGGTCCTTTACGAACGGCTGGTCCAGCAGGCACACTTCGCTGAAAAATTTCTTCAGTTTTCCCTCAGCTATCTTCTCCAGCATCTTCTCAGGCTTGCCGGCTTCCAGGGCCTGAGTCATGTATATTTCTTTTTCCTTGGCGAGAACATCTTCCGGAACATTCTCGGAGGATATCCAACGAGGTGAACTCGCCGCTATGTGCATACAAATGTCGTGAACCAGTTCTGAAAACTGATCTGTTTTTGCAACGAAATCGCTCTCACAATTGAGTTCGAGCAGGACCCCGATCTTGCCGTTCATGTGAATGTAAGAGCCGATCCTTCCTTCCGAGGTGGCGCGGCCTTCGCGTTTGGCAGCCTTCAGCGCCCCTTTCTTGCGAAGGTGTTCGATGGCCTTCTCTATGTCACCCTCTGTCTCGACCAAGGCCTTCTTACAGTCCATGAGGCCCAAACCGGTTTTTTCTCGCAACTCTTTGACCAAACTTGCAGACACTTCCATCAATCTATCTCCTTGTCATGACCAATTGTCCGCTTTACGCAGATGTAGGCCACGCTTGCTTTTCTTTTAAAAAAGACTCCGAACATCCCTTCACTCATCTGAGCGCATCGTGACGGATGTTCAGGTGATTAGAGCGCTTACCCGCAGTCCCGGGAACTACAGGCCGTAAGACCGGCTAATCCGGCCTTTTCTATTTTCTTTGCTATTCTGCGTCAGACTCGTTAGTGTCGTGGTCTTCGGATTCTAATTCGTCTGAGCCCATGTCCGCACGAATCGCCGCTTCTGCCTCCTCAAGTCTGCTTGAGGTTGGAAATTCAGCGTCACCGGCATCTTCCTTGAAAGAAGCCTCGTGAATAGCTCTGCCTTCTTCACAGGCGTCTGCTATCTTCGCTGCAAAAAGTCTGATCGCCCTGATAGCGTCGTCGTTACCGGGAATGACATAATCTATTTCATCCGGGTCGCAATTCGAGTCGACTATGGCAACGATAGGTATTCCGAGTTTTTTTGCTTCCTTAACCGCTATATTTTCTTTCTTCGGGTCAACAACAAAGAGAAGACCCGGTAACTTTTTCATCTCCCGAATACCGGACAGGTTCTTGTTCAGTTTGTCATACTGCCTGGTAAGCATACCAATTTCCTTCTTCGTGAAGTTGGTTTCTTCAGGCTTTTCGAGTATGGCGCCCAGATTATTGAGGCGCTCTATGCTCTGTTTGATCGTAGAGAAGTTGGTAAGCATTCCGCCTAACCATCTCTGATTGACATAATACTGTCCGCATCTCAAAGATTCTTCCTGGACGGCGTCCTGAGCCTGTTTCTTTGTGCCTACAAACAGAATGCCGGAACCGGTAGCCGCTGAATCCTGCACAAACTGATACGCCCTCTTAAAAAGCCGCACTGTCTTCTGCAGATCAATGATGTAGATACCGTTGCGTGCGCCAAAAATGTAAGGTTTCATCTTTGGATTCCATCGGCGCGTTTGATGACCGAAATGAACACCAGCTTCCAGCAACTGTTTCATAGTGACCAATGACAATATCTATCTCCTTTTTGGGTTTTTCCTCCATCCCGTTAACGCTGAAACCAGCGACCCGAAAGGTAGGGATGTGTGAGTTAAACTGGTATTATTACCATTAATTACAATTAAATCAAATATAAAAAGTTTTTTCTACCATTTCTGGGACTTCTTTAGTGATCATTGAGCCTCCAGAATCTCAGTGAACTCCTCGGCTGAATAAAGTATCACAACCAACGCGTCCATTACACTACGCAACGACGAATCAATAGTCGGAGACCGTTGGTTCTTTTTCATTTCAGTCACGATCAGACCTACGACTTCTTCTATGGACGCAATCAGAAAATTGATCGTAGGCCCGTGGCCAAAACGACCGTCAGAAATCTTGTTGATGATTCTGATGCCGTCGAGAAGGCTCCTTGCAGCATTGGCTTCAGACAATATTTCTTTCAGAACATCATGCGAAACGTTGGTGGGGCAAGTAGGCGGAAGAATCTGGTAGGGCACTGGCAGGGATTTTATTTCTGCCGCTGAAATGTAATTATTTGCGCTCAGGGCTTTGAAACGCCAGTTGAGAAGCCTGGAATTCAGAAGTCCTAGAGTGAATCCCGGCGATATTATGACATTGTCCAGATAATTCGTCATGTCTCCCAGAAATACGCCAGGTTCCACCCACGCAGCTTTTAGCCGGATTTCACAGCCCATGTTGACTACCCTTGCAACGGCCACCCTACCCTGCGTCGAATCGAATTCCGATTCTTCATGCCTTGAACGAATCTTGCCGGAAAACCTGAAATCAGGATGTTTGAAAATGTCTGACTTCATCCAGTCGAACCTGTTGGAGACGGAGGAAGGGTGTCTTACGGCAAAGGAACCGATATGCTCGCCCCGAACAAGTTTAACGCCGGTGTCTAATTCGGAAATGAACCGCCGGTGAGTGGTAAGATTTATCTCTCCCTGATGAACACCGACAGGCGGGAAGCCCGGAAAATACGTGGACAGCGTCGGAAACGCCATTAAATGATTCATCAGGCGACTTTCAAGACCGGAACTCAAAACAGGAATCCTCAGTTCAATCTTTTCGAGATCGCTGACGCAGATTTCCGTAGCCGTCTCATTGTCCACGGCGCCATGCGTCCCCCACATCCGTGGCTTGACGGATGTAGTCGGCTTGCCCTTTCCGGCAATGATGATTGAGAAGGCCTGTGTCACCCCTGAAAAGAGTCTGGCCTTTTCCGGAATGGTGACGAGATCCAGAATGTCGCATTCTGCAAGAATTTTCCTTCTCAGTGCGGAGGCGCTGGAATCCGCCAGAAATGTGGCAGGGACAATGAAACCCATAATCCCCCCGACCCTTAACAGATTCAGACTTCTCTCCATCATCAACCGGTATGTGTTTATCTTTCCAAAGCAGGAGGAATAATGCGACTTGAAATAATTGATGTCGTGGCGCAGTCCGGCTGAGGACGACTCCTTAACGGATAGCACTTCATACGGCGGATTGCCGACGATCAGGTCGAATCCGGGATTAGGGCGTTGAAACACATGGGGAAATTCTACATTCCAGTCAAACCTGTTACCACGATATGATTGATGTCCCCCTGGCTTGGCCTTGGCCGGCAGACCATTGGTGTCAGGGCGCTCCGGTAAAAAACCCTGCTTTTCCGCACCGGCGCTCTCAAACGAAACCCCACCATTCCCGATAAGCGAATTACCGACTCTAATGTTTGGTAGGGAGATATCCTGACCGCTGTTATATGTCCCGAGCATGGATGTGAGCAATGATTTCGTAATCTTCACGGATATAGGATCGAGATCGACTCCATGTAAGAGGAGGGGCAATCCGGATAAAAACTCGGCTCTGTTACTATCGCCTTCTCTAAATCTCTCCAAAAGCTGGGAAACTGTTTCGGCAAGAAATACCCCACACCCCACGGCTGGGTCCAGAATCTGAATTCCGGAAAGGTCCGGACTCTCATCCCGATCAAGGGCATTTAAGGCTAACCTTACAATTTCACTTGCAACGTGCGGGGGAGTATAAAACTGTCCCAAGTGGTGACGTTTTGATGTGGAAGGGACTAATACCACTCCTGCTCCATGATCCGCCTGAAGTTTCAGTCCACTGATGCGCTCGTAGAACAGGGCGACGTCGTTGAAACTCTGGACACCGTTTTCAAAGAGTCCCGATATAAGTCTTTCATGATCACTTTCATAAGGACGTTCATTTGGCGGCAATTCCCGGGAACAACTGAAAGTAATGAGACTGTCTATGATGGAGTGAACGGCTTTCAGGTAAATCTCGTCCAGGGAAGGTTCAGATGAGGTTCGGGAAATTATTGAGTTGATATAATCACAAAGCAGGAGTCTCTCGACACGATTCCTGTTTTTAACAGATATGTGGCTCATAAAATCCTTCGTGATCAGATGCCGGAAAAAATGATTTAAAAAAAGGCGATTCGAAAACGAATCGCCTTTAAGCAAATTTAACTAAATGGAAATAAACTCTCGAAACTTATGCGGCCACTTCCTCTTTCACACCAAGAGCTACCTTGTAAAGGACGCTGAGGATTAGGAGACCAAGAGCCCAGACACCGATCACTATGGCTATCTCAGGAACGGTGGGATGATACTCTGTTATGGTTTCCAGAGGGGAAGGAATGTATCCGGTAAGCACCAGGGTGATACCTTTTTCGATCCAGAGGGCCAGGAAGGTCGCTGCACAACCAATCGCCAATGTGGTGGGGTTGTTTCTGGTCTTTGGATTGATCATGATAACCAGGGCTATCGCTGCCAGGACAACGGCAGACCACATCCATGCCACCAGTCCGTAATGGCCGTGAAAACCAACGAACAGATAGATGAAATGGTACATGTGTTCCGGAATCTGGCTATAAAACACCGTGAAAAGTTCACACAGCACAAAGAAGACACTGATGATCAGGGCATAGGTTATGATCTTTGCCAAGGTCTGTATGGCTTCCCAGCCAGCGTCAAACTTTGTGTACTTACGAAGGAACAGGCAAATCAGGATCAGGAATGAGGGACCGGAAGCAAACGCTGATCCCAAAAATCGAGGGGCCATAATGGCGCTGAGCCAGAAACCCCTTCCGGGGAGGCCGGCATAAAGAAACGCCGTAACGGTGTGAATACTCACTGCCCAGGGTATTGAGACATAGATAAGGATTTTGACCCATTTGTCAGGAGCCACACCCTTACGTTCAGCCTCGAGGACACTCCAGCCAACAACTATGTTAAGGAACAGATATCCGTTCAGAACGACCATGTCCCAGAAGAGGACCGACGTAGGTGTTGGATGAAGCAAAACATTGAAGGCCCTGCCGGGTTGCCCAAGGTCGGCCACGATAAAAGCCAGACACATGGTGACTGCGGCAACGGCGAGGAATTCACCAAGGATGGTGATCTTCCCGAAGACCTTGTAGTTATGCAGGTAATACGGGAGGACAAGCATGACGGCTGAGGCCGCCACACCGACCAGGAAAGTAAATTGTCCAATGTATAGGCCCCAGGATACGTCTCTACTCATACCCGTGATGCCCAAACCGAAGCCCAACTGCTTCAGATAGAAGGTGAACCCTATGCTCAGCAGGACCACCAGAAACAATAACCAGTAAAAATAAGCTTTAGTACCAGATAGAGCTTTTTCAAGCATGGCTACCTCACAGTATGTAATAGACCTCTGGGCGTGTGCCTAGTTGCGGTTTTCTCTGAATCGTGGAATTCGTTCTCAATACTTCCCTGATTTCAGAATTAGGATCTTCAAGGTCTCCGAAGATAAGGGCCTTGTCCTTACATGCGGCGACACAGGCCGGTGGTTGACCGACAGCCAAACGTTCCGAGCAGAAATTACACTTCTCTACGACACCGCGTGTTCTGGTCGGAAAATCCGGATTTTCTTTCTGGATGTTCGGCCTTGGATCTCGCCAGTTCAGGCTTCTGGCGCCGTAAGGACATGCGGCCATGCAGAAACGGCAACCGATACATCTGTGATAATCCATTACCACTATGCCGTCAGGTCTGCGGAATGTGGCTTGGACGGGACATACCCGGACACAGGGAGGGTTGTCGCAATGATTACACAAGACCATAAACGGCGTGTTATTCAGACTCTTCTTTATGTAATCTTCTATGGCCTCGTTGGACTGTCCTGGAAACGCATTCTCGAAGGGCGCCCGCCAGATCCACTTGACCTCATCCTTGGGATTATCGAACTTGGGTATGTTATGAGCCAGATTACAGGCTTCCACGCAGTCTACACATCCGGGCTTGGCCTGCGCGCATTTCTTCTGGTTCACAACCATGGCCCAGCGCTTGGCTTTAAGAGCTTTCTTGTCCGGCTCGAACTTCGATGACTCACCTGCCGCCACAGCGTCCGCCGCAGGCTTAGCCCCTAAGCCCAATACCGAAAGACCGGCTATTTTAAGGAATTGTCTTCTCGATTCGTCCATTACTTGTCACTCCTTGCCGCCTGTAGTTGTTTTTCCTTCGGCGCCAGGTGGCAATCCCAACAATTGGGCGCCACGTTCACATAATTGTGGCAGCGGTCACAGAATTTTTCCTTGCTGGTGTGGCATTTCGTGCAGGTATTCTGAAGGCTCATGAGATATTCTTTCCCGGTAGAGCTAACGTATATGCGTTTTCCCTCTCGGACTACCTCATCCCTCCACTGGTCCAGCAATATCATGTGGGATTTCTGCATGAATGCCTTGGATTCCACACACTGCTTCTCCTGTGTGCCAAGCTCAATTTTGGGCGGAACTGATACTTTCCCAAAATTGTACCAGAATGGAACGGTAAATACACAGAGGAAGATGATTGTCCCGATTATTATTTTCCCGGCGTTATACATTCTACTCGTCCTCCTCGTAATCGTCACTTAGTGGCTCACCTCTGAGATCATGTGTGCGCTCTTTCTCACCCTTCATGACCAAAGCGTTGGCGACCAATTCGTGGATGCCTCCGACATCAACCTGAGGGGCCCAGTATTCCGTGAGAGCGCTTAGAGTAGCCCTATCGATTGCGCACATACAGAGCAGCCTGTTTACAGCGTGTTTATCCCTGACGTGCCTCAGAGCGTTGGCCCTCGGGAACGCCCCTCTCATTCTCATTTCGATGTTTTCATCATTCCCGAGACCGGCGCCGCCACCACAACAGAAAGTCTGCTCCCTGATCGTGTTTTCAGGCATTTCATGGAAATTATTCAAAACATTCTTAATGACGTAACGGGGTTCTTCCAGAATACCGGCGGCTCTGGCGGGGTTACATGAATCGTGGAAGGTGCCGATAATTTTGTCGTTTCGGCTAGGATCGAGTTTCAGTTTTCCGTTTTTGATCAGATCGGCGGTGAACTCGGTAATGTGAACCATTTTTGTCTGTTTGGCGTTTTCGAATTTCGTTCCGGTGATCGGTGAGACCGGCTCTTCAAGAA
Source organism: uncultured Syntrophaceae bacterium (assembly GCA_964628605.1). Classification (GTDB taxonomy): domain Bacteria; phylum Desulfobacterota; class Desulfomonilia; order Desulfomonilales; family Desulfomonilaceae; genus CAITZA01. The sequence goes on along the minus strand of CAZVOU010000191.1, from coordinate 62,840 downwards.
AGTCGGCAGGTCCGTTCATGGTCTCCATGTATTGGTGCATGACCCGCCACATGTGACCACACTCACCACCGAGAATCCACTTGACGCCCAATCGTTTCGCCTCGGCGTATATCTTGGCGTTGAGTCTCTTGATCATCTCATGGGAGGTGAAAAGTCCGAAGTTACCGCCTTCTGAGGCATAGGTGCTCCAGGTGTAATCCAGGCCCAATTCATGAAATAGCATGAGATAACCCATGCATGTATATGTTCCGGGATCTGCGAAGTAATCGCCGGACGGAGTGACAAAAAGTATTTCTGCGCCCTTCTTGTTTATCGGAAGGTTAACCCTGATGTCCGTCAGGTCTTCAATGTCATCCGTCATGAACTCCCACATGTCTTTGACGCCATGTGGTGGAATTCCAAGGTGGTTACCGGTTCTGAAACAGTTGGCGGCAGGCTCCATAACCCAGTTGATGTTCAGACCGATGAGATTGAGTAGCTCACGACCAATCATGGTGACTTCGGCCGTATCTATTCCGTAAGGACAGAATACCGAACATCGACGACATTCAGTACACTGGTAAAAATAGTAAAACCACTCTTTTACCACGTCGATGGTCAGGTCGCGGGCCCCTGCGAGTTTTCCGAACAACTTGCCCGGCAGTGTGAAGTCTTTGCGGTAAACTGAACGGATTAGTTCCGCCCTCAGGACCGGCATATTCTTGGGGTCTCCCGATCCAATGAAAAAGTGGCATTTGTCCGCGCAAGCCCCACATCGCACACAGATATCCATGAACAATCGAAATGAACGGTATTTGGAAAGTCTCTCCTTGAAACCGTTATACAGAATCTCTTTCCAGTTTTCGGGCAGTTTCCAATCTTGGTCAGTCGGAGACCACTCCCTGGGATTAGCCATTCCTAAGTACTTGATATTCTTGGGAGCCGCCGGATAACTGAAGGTTCCGTCCTTAAAGACGGTAGGCGTGTCGAGCCATCCTGTTTCCGGGGTCTTCTGGAGGTCTATTTTCATCAAGTCTTGAGGTTTTATAAGTTTATCAACACTCATGGTTACTCCTTATCCACCGGAATTCCGGCCTCTTTCATCTTTCCACGGAACTCGTCTTCGTATTCTTCATACGTATGAACCTTTACCGGATAGTTCCAGGGATTGACGTAACGTTCCATCCTGTTCACGTTTCGCATATTCCTCGTTGGGCTGAGAAACACACCGCCTGCGTGCATTATTTTACTGAACGGGAGATATGCTATCAGGACGCTGACCAGGAAAAGATGAACAAAGAATATGGGTCCTACTCCGGTTGCGGGCATGATCGGATGAAGGGTAAAAACACTCATCACGAGTTCCTTTACGCCCAGCAGGTCAACCCTGAAAACCTGCCTCATCAGCACTCCGGAGAGACCGATTCCGAGTATCAGGAACAAGGCAAAATAGTCGGCCGGCAAAGATATGTAACGAACCTGAGGCAATGCGACCCTTCTCAGAAAAAGGTAGGTGACGGCGCCGAGAAAAATTATATCCGTGAGGAACACCGTGGGGACCAGTATCTGGAAGAATCCATCGACTGAGGTAATGGCATCGACGAAAGAAGGGATCGGCTCCATAAAAAAGCGGAGATGCCTGATGACTATGATCAGGAATGAATAGTGAAACAGGATACCGAAAAGCCATAACCATTTCGCGGATGCGTAAGTAATCTTTGGCCCATCTCTAAGTTCCGCCCTTGTATTTCTGAACAACGATCTGAACAGAAGGACTTCAAGGGCCATTCTGGCAAGTAGCCCGAACCTGGTGTACGGACTCTCAAGATTATCAGCCTTGATCCATGGCAGGGACTTTGCTTGCCCGCACGTTGTTGGAATTCTGAATGGGACAGGAACTCTGGCCCAGGCAATGATCCGTCCAACAACACCCAGAAAAAATATGGCGATTGCAATGTATGGTATATAAACACCAAACACCATCTGCAATCCAATCGCCGAAACCCCGAACCACGAGATTGCAGCCAAAGCTCCCACCGCAACCAGGGCCGTTAATAGGGAAACAAATGCGTTCATTAGACCACCTCGATTGCTCTAACACTGTTGTGATTGCTGCTTCCGAAACGCTACCATTCGTGAGGCGCTCCGTATTTCTTACACGCTCTTTCCAGTATACGAGACGTTCGGTTTCTCAGTTCAGTCGCCCTGATATCGAACAACTTCTCCCGACATTTCATGTAAATGTTGAAAGCAGTCAGGGCCAGCTGGTCAACCGTAGAATCCAGTTGATACAATTCATCGACAAGATTCCGCTCTTTGATATCCTGGGAAAGAGTATCTCTAACAGCCTTTTTAAGTGAAAAAATGAAACCTACGGCATCAGAAGCCGAAAATTGCTGAACAGCCCGGATTCGGACAATGTCATCCAATAGCGAGTCCACTTCCGATCTCCTGTCTACAGGGGCGCCATCAATAAACCAGTCCAATATGCCTTTCGTGCCTTTCAGGACACCAACCCCTACCGGATTGGCGAACTCATTGGATTGTTTGGCCAGAAATTGAGCCGTTTCAGGAGGGTATGAATTAAATATTAAATCGGACCATCTCTTTAAAATCTGCTTCTTGTTTTTTTCTAATAGATCCAATAGCATATGAAAATGACTAAACCTCTCGATTCCAAGCGCTCCATGCTGAAACGATTTTTGTGCGGGGGCCAGAATGTTTGCCGGAGAAAGACCTCAAGTCGATTCGAAAATACATAGTAATATTACATGACCTAAGAAAGTCTGGATCAACCAATGAACAAATCCTGGAATCAGATGTCCTGAAGAGGTAGGGAACTCGTAATCTACGGGTAGAGCCCTCTCCTCCTATGACTTCGTGCTCGTGGTGCTTTCTCAGATTTTTCTTCCGTGTTTAGAAACCGATCCTTAAATGAATCAGTCATTCTACGGTAAGAGTTTTAAGTTTATATGGGTAAACTTTTTCATGGTTAATGTCAATAGGTTTGAGAATTTTTGTTGCCGAAGAGCCCATGATTCATGCCGTTACAACAAGGTTCAACTCCGGCGAATAAGTTGGATTTTCAGGCTCAAGGATTTATATTTGCCGTAGGCGTTACCGATTTATGCACGTGAACAGCCTCATAGACTTGGAGTCGCTCAAAAGGAGTTTCAACAACATGGTGACTTTCAACGGAATAAATCACATTGCCATGGTAACCGGTGACATGGATTCAACTGTAAGGTACTGGCGCGACCTTTTGGGAATGCGCCTGGTAGCCGGGCTTGGGCATACAGGCTACAGGCATTATTTTTTCCGGATATCGGACCTGGATCTCCTTGCCTTTTTTGAGTGGGAGGGAGCTGAACCGGCCCAGGAAAAGGATCATGGAGCGCCGCTAAAGGGTAAGGTGGTTTTTGACCATCTCTCCTTTGGGGTCGATACGCTTGAAGGCCTTTGGGAACTAAAGAGCAAGCTCGAGGCGGCAGGATTCTGGGTCTCAGAGATGGTAGACCATGGGTTCATTTATTCTATCTACTCTTTCGACCCAAACAATATTCCTGTAGAATTCAGCTACAGCCTGCCTGACAGAGACATTAGGGCAAACCCTGTCATGGCTGACAAAAACCCTTGCCTTACAGCCGCTGAAGGTCCGGACCCGCAGCCCGGGAAATGGCCGGAGCCGACCAGGATTACCCCACAGTCGGAGAGGAAAGTTTATCCGGGAGCCGGAAGCGAGCTGTTTCACGGTTTCAAATAACATTTCTAACGATTGCTGCCATGTTTAAGGCTCGCGTTCCAAGGTCGAAAGCGCAACTCCCGCTATCTCTTTCAGCCACGTCTGTTCAGTTCACAAGATATCGACAGATCGTTTTGACCAATTTGCCCGACGTTTTAAGACCTCACTTGCTAAATCGTGACAGCATCCTACCGGCGAATGGTTGCCTGATACTGATTGCGTCCGAACCGCAGAGTTCGTGACAACAGAAACATGAAATGCACTTCCTGCGGTCAATGACCATTTTTCCATTTCTTTCCGATATGGCTTGAGGAGGACAATGGTTCATGCATATTCCGCAATTCTTGCAGGCATCGCCGTCTATTTCCGGTTTTGTTATGATGTGGTTCTCCATGAATCTCCTGATAGGATTCCAGTAGGAGAGGTTCCATGCCATGGACATTGATTTGGGGGCTTTGAAATCGGTCAATGGAAAGCCGGTGAGGCTGTCACCAACGACTTCAATATCCTCAGTTGAAATGTTTCCCAGTCCTAATTCCTTTCCCAGTGCACATGTCCTGACACTGTCGATCGGAAAGCCCAGTAAACGGGCCACAACTGAGTCCATGGCAATGGCGTCACGAGAAGCGGACAATATCCCTACATAACGCGGTTCCCCGCTGTTAGGGCCATTTCCCTGCATACCAAGGATTCCGTCCAGAATGGTAATGTCAGGTCGAACAGTTTCATAGATTTGCAGGAGAACATGAGCAAAGTGGTCCGTCACCCTGCCGGCTCGCAGATGCCAGGACGCTTTATCGCTTCCAATTACCAGGCCAAAAAGATTCTTCACACCTAGTGTTAGGGTCATCTGGCAATGCGTCTTAAGTTTTGCAATGTTTATAACCCTGTCAAACTCGAAGACTTCAGCGGCCAGTTCAAGTCTCCTGTAAATTCTGTCGTCACCGAATTCGATTGTGCGTTTTTGGACAAACGGAACAGTCTCAATATCATGTCTCTTCAAAATGGACTCATAACCACTTTTAGCCAGAACCCTCTGAATGTTTCCCAATGGCGGGCTATCTCCAATGGACAGACGTGCGCCGCAGTCACTCAAAATCCCGGCAACTGCGTCCACCACTGCGGGATGCGTCACAATTGCACGTTCCGGACCGGCCGATCTCAAGAGATTCGGCTTCAGCAGTACACGATCCCCAGACCTCACTATCGGCCCATCAACTGAGCAATCAGAAATAACTTTTTCCAGTTTCGAACGAAGTTCTGCCGCTTGATATTCCCGGCAATGCCTTACAGACACTAGCGATTTCATTTAATGTATTTTATTTCCTTCCGACGCTTTGATCATTATGCTTGTGAACTTAATGATGTGGCACATAGTAACAATCGGGTCAAGCGATTGTAAGCGCATAACCAAACACTCCCGGCATTTTATAAAAGTTGTCCGAATTAAGCTCAAAAAAAATGGAAATGATGATTTAATTTGTTGACCTGAAGCGATCAAGCGCTATACTGAGATAAGAAATCTGGAGTTTAATGACCCGGAATTTTCTGTTTTGAATTCAAAAAGGCCGCTTGGATCCATTTGGACCGGGACGGAAGGTGAATATAGCTAATGAATAGCCTTCCTTCCGGAAGGCTTTTTTAGTTTTGGAACAACCAATGATTGTCTTGTCAACAATTTTAGAAATGCGCTCCTGGTCCAAGGACCACACTGCCGGCAAAATCGAGACAGGTTTTGTGCCCACCATGGGTTATCTGCACGATGGACATATCAGCCTCGTCAAACGGGCCAAAGGGGAGAATTCCGGTGTAGTGGCAAGCATATTTGTCAATCCGACACAATTCGGACCAAATGAGGACCTGACGCGTTATCCGAGAGACTTTGACGGAGATTTCCAAAAACTTCAGTCAGCCGGAGTGGATGCGCTCTTCTATCCTGATCCCGCTGAACTTTACCCAGACTATTTTCAAACTTTCGTCGAAGTGAAGGATATCTCAGGTCCCTTGTGCGGAGCATTCAGGCCTGGACATTTTAGGGGAGTGGCCACAGTGGTGTTGAAGCTGTTCAACATAATTGCCCCAACCCGGGCCTATTTTGGAAACAAGGATTTCCAGCAGTTACAGGTCATTAAAACGATGGTTCGTGACCTCAATGTTGACGTTGAGGTCATAGGTTGTCCTACGGTCCGAGAGGCGGATGGACTGGCAATGAGTTCGAGAAACTCCTATCTGAATGAGTCCGGGCGTTGTCAGGCAGTTTGCCTTTACAATTCGATGGTTACAGCAAAACGGCAGTTTGACCGGGGAGAAACGTCGGCCAGGACTCTGTTGGCGACTGTGGAAAACGTCATTAATCAGCAGCCGGACGCCACAATTGAGTACGCCAGATTGGTCGATTCAACCACACTAATGGATGTCGATGAAGCCCATCCCCGATGTGTTTTCGCTCTTGCGGTCAGAATTGGACCTACCAGATTAATCGACAATATGTCTCTGGGGGCTTCCTGATAGTTTCCTGGGAATTTGTTTAAGGAAAAGTAAGCCGAAAAATCCCATCGGCTATTTGAATGCAACGGAGTTCAGAAATGCAGCGCGTGATGTTAAAATCCAAAATCCACAGAGCCACCGTCACTGGAGCGTGTGTTGACTACGAAGGAAGTGTGACGATTGACGCCGACCTTATGAGGGAAGCCGATCTTATAGAATATGAACAGGTGCAGATATATAACGTTTCTAATGGCGAGCGTTTTACCACTTACGTCATAAACGGAGAGGCCGGTTCCGGTGTGATTTGTTTAAATGGAGCTGCAGCAAGAAAAGTGTCCGTGAAGGATTTGGTGATCATCTGCTCGTACGTCCACAAGGACGATGCTGAATGCCGAAATCATCATTCCAGAAACGTTTTCGTGGACGGCCTTAACAAGATATCCCGGATTAGCTAGATTCGTTTACGCTGGCATTCTCCCTTGCGGAATCCGGCCTCCATGGATTTATACATATAAAAAGACCGATCTGTTTCAGCCAATTGCCGGCCGCAACAGTTCGGTCGTATCACTAACACCAGACCCATAAATGGTTTATCGTTACAGCGGTCTCCTTTTCTCAGAGGCTGTTTTCTGTCTGGCTGCGTCCGGTTTGTTCCCTGCAGCCGTGGCCACGGTAAGTTCTTTCTTGTCGAAACCCCTCTGAAAAACTATTTTGCCATTGTCTCCATAAAGTAGTATGGACACGCGAGCCAGTTGAGCGCCGGATCTTATGTCTCCAAATGGGAGTTCCACCCTGGAATTATACTTGAAAGAGATGCCCTCGCCTTCTTTGAAGTCCTGCGGCAAATCTCCTTCCCCCAACCTGGCCTTGTCAGGATAAACATAAATTTTGTTTTCACCACGTTTATCTTCCATCTCCACAAAAACAAAAAGGTATCCTGAAAAAAGCATGTCGGGATGATCTTTGACCAACCTGAAACTCAAAGTTCCTGATCCCGGAGATTCGGGAATTATCGAAACATCCTGTGTGTTGAAGTTGACGATCGGGATTGTTTCCGAGGCCGGAGCGCCTTTGTCGGACGGAATTGCGGCAGTCTTATGCGCCGGGTCCGGTTTCTGCGGCGTCTTCCCGGGTTTGGCCTCTATTCCCTGTTCAGTTTCAGCTAGCGAGGTGTCAAAACTACGCTCCAGCTTCTCAGCCGGGTTACTCGCCTGAAGGTTCCCGTCCAACGGACCGTTTAAGGCCCTGTTACTACGGGAGTCCGACGCCCCGGAGGCCTGTTCAAAGTCCCTGTTACCTTTCAAGCCCTGTTCGGGATTTGATTGCTCCATCAGTCTCTTTTCCTGCACTGCCAAAGCAACTTCTTTATGTCTCAATTCTTCCTGCAACAGCGCAAGCCGCTCCGCCACAGCAGGGTCATTGGCCGCTCCCGATGAACCATGAATCAGAAATTTTCCGAGATTGTACATCCCTCCCAGCGCCAACACAATTATTAGCGCACCAATGGCGATGCTCACCCCAGTCATTTTTTCAGAGAGTTCATACTGTTTCGATTTTCCCGATTTCCCTATCGCTACTATAGAATATCCCCGTTGCTTTCGAGCCTTGTGAGATGGGATTGGTGGAGATTCTTTTAAAAGCGCTTTGTTTGAGGCCAAAGTATCGCTGCGCTTGAACTTTTCAGCCAGGAATGACCTAATTTCTCCAAAATTCATGGCGGGTTTCTCCTAGGCGTAAATATAATGTCATTATCTACTTTCGTCCTGTTATCATTCTGTTACGGCCTTTCAGCCACTGGTTTTGATTCAGTTAACCTCTCCAGAAACATTTTTCCTGTTATATGTTCTAAGAGCGCTACCTACAGTCAATGTTCCGTCCTATCCGTAACATACTGAACATTTCGCTATTTATTTCGTTTAATTAAATGCATTACCCCCACAAGTCATATTTAAAAGCGGTTAACAGCATGTTATTTTGCCGCTTTATTTACCTGTGTCGGCGGTCAGTTAATAGCATGTTTCAGTTTTAAAGTTAAATATTTTTTTTATGGCATCGTAATTTTTATTTTTTCACTTGTAATGTCTTTTTAGAATTGGTCTGCGAATACAAAAAGAGCCGAGGTGTAGCCTCAGCCCTTTTCATGCAAAACCCTGTTGGTCTGTTAGTTTGCGGATTCAGCCGACAGGACCGTTCAAGACTTGAATGTGGTTAGCATTTCCCTGACGCAGTGTTTTATGAATTTCCTGAAGCGTCATCGGTGAAAACTCTGTCGAATATGGCGTCTGTCCACCTGAGCGCATGTTTTACATCAAAGGAACTTTCGATTTCCTCTTTACTTAGATAACCTAATAGCTCGTTGTCTAAAAGGAGTACCTCTTTGAATTCCAGTTTGTTCTCCCAGGCATTCATGGCATTACGTTGAACTATGGCGTAAGCGGCTTCCCTGGTTAATCCCCGGTCCACAAGTTTGATGAGTATGGACTCTGAAAATATAAGACCCTTCCCTTTTTCAAGGTTGCTCATCATTTGTTCTTCGAAAATACGCATATTTTTGACCACAAAGGTCATTCTATCTATCATGAAGTCAGCCAGGATGGTTGAATCCGGGGCAATGACTCTCTCTACTGAAGAGTGAGAAATATCTCTTTCATGCCATAGCGGAACATTCTCCAGGGCTGCCAAGGCGTTACCACGAATTATTCGGGACAAACCGCAAAGGTTCTCCGTGAGGACGGGGTTTCTCTTGTGAGGCATGGCCGAGGATCCCTTCTGGCCTTTGTGGAAAAATTCTTCAACCTCGCTGACTTCCGTCCGTTGCAGACCCCTGATTTCCAGCGCCATTTTCTCTATGCTGGTTGCAATGACCGCCAGGGTCGTAAAATATTCGGCATGTCTGTCACGCTGAATCACCTGATTGGATACTTCGGCCGGTCTGAGTCCCACCCGGGCGAGAATGTCCTCTTCCATTTTAGGATCAAGGTGAGCAAAGGTTCCTACGGCCCCGGAAATTTTCCCGACTGAAATAGTCTCCAACGCAGCATCCCAACGTTTCAGGCTTCTCTGGATTTCACAATAGAACAGGGCCAGCTTCAGGCCAAATGTGATCGGTTCGGCATGAATCCCATGAGAACGGCCGACCATTAGCGTATGTTTGTATTCCAGGGCTCTTACTTTTAAAGCTCTCAATAATTCAACCAACCCCTCCCTAATGAGCAGGCCGGCTTGCTTGAGCAAAAGCGATAATGCGGAATCTACAACGTCATAGGATGTCAACCCTCTGTGAATAAACCTCGAGTCCTCCCCAACGAATTCAGCAACGCTGGTTGTAAAGGCTATCACATCGTGACGGGTGACTTTTTCAATCTCATCAATTCTATCAACGTCAAAGGAGGCCTTGGCACGAATTCTCTCCATGCTCTCCCTCGGTATGACACCTCTGTCTGTCCATGCCTCACAGACTGCAAGTTCTATATCCAGCCATTTCTGATACCGGTTGGCAGGTTCCCATATCTTTCCCATGGTCTCTCGAGTATAACGTTTAATCAATGAAGCATCCTTTCTTGAATCCTGAATCGCAGAATAAAAAAGACTATCATATTTGTAGCTTGGACGTAAAATGTTTATTTGGTAAAATGCCGGCCGGTTCCAGGTTTTTATTTTCAAAAATATTTTGTGGCGGGAACATATTGTCTGCCGGCTGTTCAGGTACTACATATATGTTTAGGCATCGTGAAAAATTATTCGCTAACGGAGGATAATTTGATGTTAACTGAGAAAAAAGCCGAAAAAGTAGTTCGTGAACTCGAAAGAATCACTCCTTATATGGTTGAAGGCCTGTACGGTAATTTTCTTCGTCGCTATATGGAATGTGACAGATCCAGGTGGACCAGTGACCTGAGTATCTATTTAAAACAATACGATTTTGGGGCTTCCGAATGCGGTGATGAGGTAGCGGCTTTGCTCTGGGACAAATTCGAACTGCGAATATCCTGTTAGCCGTATCAATTATTACTACAACTCGTTCGCAAATTCTCCCGCAACAACAAAAAAAAAACGGCCACCGTCAAACTTGACAGTGGCCGGTCGTTAAACCTATCGAATAATTACTTCCTAAAAAGCTATTCCGCTGTTGTCTGCGCTGAGGCAGGCGGAACGTAGTTGGGCTGCACGGCGGTCTTCAGATTTCTACCCACTGATTTGGACCATGCTATCGCAACGGTCCTGTAACCGATGTGGGCGAATTTTGAGAAAGGCAGATACAGCAGTAGACTCATCACAAAAACCAGGTGGACTGTATAGACCATGTAGGTCAGGTCTATTGATCCGGACCACCTGAGGAACTGAGTTAAAATTCCGGTAACTCCTGTTCCCAGGATTGTGTAAAGGAAGAACCAGTCGAAATAGGAACTGCCTCCGGCCTGAGCGGCCGCTGTCAGTCGTCGCATCAGCATGATGACCAGTCCCACAACAAACGCGACGGCGCTTACGTTACCAAGAATCTTGATGGGCACAGTCCCCGGACCGTTGAGTGACGGAGGATTGATTCCAAGGATATCCACGTTGAAGGCCACTATCGCCGTGGTTATTGCAAGACCGATCATTCCCCAGAAAGCCAACAGGTGAGAAGTGTACCTGATGTTATTCGCTTCACATTCCTTAAAAGTGGAATGCGGCAATATTTCACTCAACGCCTCAACCAGGCTGGGCACAAATGCCTTGGGCTGACGACCCGCCGGTAGCGGGTTATTGTCGTTCAGGCTCTTCCAATAAGCCTTCAGACTCATCACCAGAGAGGCCACGGCAAAAAGCAGGGCGCCGGTGAACATTATCTGAAGCGCAGGCGTGAAAATGAAACCGTCTTTGTTGGGTGGCAGGTGGTGAGCCGAGTAGGTTACTCGTCCTGCCGGAAAACCCCAACCACTGATGTAAAGCAATAGGGCCACAAGTATAATGGGTATCCCGATTGCCAAAACGAACATGGCCTTCTCGCCGACCAGCTTACCCAAAAACGCGGGCCGGGAATTTTCCTGAACCACCATTTTTCTGATGGCCTTCAAAACATCTCCCGGATTGGCGCCACGCGGGCACTGCGTCGAGCAGTCGTTACACTGATGGCACAGCCATATGTCCGGATCGTTCATCAGCTTGTCCCGCAGCCCCCATTGAGACCATATCATCTCTTTACGCGGATAAGGGTTGTTATCAGGGGCAATTCGACAGGCAACCGAACAAGTAGCGCATTGATAGCACTTCTTCAGGTCGGTTCCTCCGGCGGCTATTAAATCTTTTGTAAACTGAAGATCAGGTTCAGCGACAAATTCTTTCGCCATAAATGAACCTCCTTAGAAGCCCTTGTAGGGGTTGGGATCAAATCCGGAGAGAGTCTCCATGAAATCATCGATCAATTTTGGAATTTGATCATATTCATCAATACCCAGCTGATGAACACGAATTCGTTCGGATTCCAGAACCAGTCTTTGCAAGGTTTCAGCAATCTTACCCATTCTATACTGGGCGAGTTCGCTTCCCTTCACAAAATGGCACTGGTAATCATCACCGTATTTGCAGCCGATAAGCATGATGCCGTCAATACCCTTCGAGAGAGAGTCGGCAATCCACACCATATTGATGTTACCCAGGCAGCGCAACGGAATGAACCTTACAAAGGAACTATACTGGAGACGATTCATACCTGCCATGTCAACGGCCGGAAAAGCGTCATTCTCGCAGATAAAGCAAACCACCCTGGGTTTTTCCGAATATTCATCCGGAACTTCGATAGATTTGACCATGGATCCGATCATATCAACAGAGTGATCGCGGAAGGAAATAATGCGCTCTGGACAGGATCCCATACAGATGGCGCATCTCCTGCATCGGGACGGATTCGGCAACGGGGTGCCGTCCGGCTTCTCGTCGTAAGCCCCGAAGGGACATTCTTCCGTGCAGCGTTTGCACTGAGTGCATCTCTGGGTGAATATCTGTGGAAACGATTCGTCGCCCGCTCTGGGATGAACCGCTTTGCCCTGGGAAACCAGTTCAGCGCACTGGATAGCCTTGAGAGCCGCTCCGGTCGCGTCCGTCTCACAGGACAGGAAATCCATTGGTCCCCTGACACAGCCTGCTGTGTAGATTCCGGTCCTTTGTGTTTCGTAAGGGAAACAGATGAAGTGGGAATCGTTGAATCCGTATGGATTCTCGGGCAGGAAGGGTCCCTGTCTGTATTTCAGATTCAGGATCGCAGCGTCCTTTGTGGCTGGAATCATCCCAGTGGAGAGCACCACGAGATCCACTTTCAGTTTCAGCTTTTCTCCGAGGAGAGTGTCTTTAACCAGAAGAGACAGGCTGGATGATCCATTTTCAACAGATACAGGAATACCCTTGGACATGAACACGCCGGGATCATCCTGTAGTGTTCGGTAGAACTTTTCATACTGCCCGGGCGCCCTCATGTTGTCATAAAAAATGAAGGCACGTCCCTCAGGATTTGATTGCCTCAGGTAGTGAGCCTGCTTCAGAGCGACCAGACATCCGACTGCCGAACTGTAAAGCCACGGATGCTTGATGTCATCGCCAATGCATTCAAGGAAGGCAATGCTTTCAACCACCTTGCCGTCTGAAGGCCTCTTGATCTGCCCTTTGAGCGCCAATTCCTCGAGCTGGACACTGGTTATAACATCAGGATATTTTCCATACCCCAGATGATCCATACCCACAGGCTCTTCGGGTCGCCAACCGGCCGCCAGAATTACTGCGCCGACTGCAACGGTGTCATGAGCGAAATCAACTTCATCCACAAAGACCTCAGCCTCAGCAACTTCTTCCGCTGAAGTCTTCGCCGCTTCGGGCTCTTCACCCTGGTTTTCTTTTGCTTTCTTGGCTGCGAGCCATTCGTTCTGGGTTTTTACGAGGTTGTCGTTCCATGGGCCGTCATCCCGGATTACGACTTCAAACATACCGGGCGCGCCGGATATGCTGTAAACTCTTTTGCCCAGAAAGACCCTGATGTTCTTGTGCGATTGAACAGCGTCGATCTTTTCCTTGACAGGCGAATCAACTAGCTGGTCGTAAGGCGGTTTTCCGGTGAAGACCCTGGCGAATTTTGAGGCCCAACCACCGAGTGTGGGTTCCTTTTCGACCAGAACGACCTGAGTGCCCGCATTGGCGGCCTCGAGCGCGGCAGTCAAGCCGGTGTAGCCACCACCGATGACCAGGACAGACTTCTCCTGGGCGTCCAAAAATGCCGGCCTGTCCTCGTATTTACTGATCTTGGTCATGTACATACGAATATAGTCTTCGGCAAGCATCTGTGTATCTTCATCATTGGCAGTGTGACACCAAACCACGTGTTCACGAAGGTTCACGCGTTCCGTGATGACTCCGTCAAATGTCAATTCCTGCTGATATACACGGGAAGAGGGACCGGCGATGAGTACGGCTGTGAGCTGTTCAGTCGCAATGTCATTGCGAATGATTGCCAGCTTTTCGGGATCCGTCCAATACGATTCAGCCCTGCAAAGCGCCGCCTTGCATTCCTTGGTGGCCACTTTGGAGAGAGCTTCTATGTCCAGGGCTTCGCCTATTCCATACCCGGTATCAATGTAAACTCCAGTTTTTTGACTCATGAATTTACCTCCCCAACGTGTCTTGAAGGGCTTTTAAGGCAGCTCCGGTGGCGTCCTGCAAGCACGTGCCGACATCCATAGGTCGCTTTGTCACACCAGCGGCATGAATACCTTTGTCCGAGACCAGAAAACCAAACTCATCGTATTCCACGCCGGAGGCAGGAATCTTCTCAAGACTCGTGGTAGGCTGCATACCGGTCGCCAGTACGACCATGTCGAAAGAGCGGCGGATCTTTTCACCAGACATTATGTCTTCGCCCTCAACAATCACGTCCTTTGTAACAGGGTCCTCGGTGATGTTGACTATTTTTCCTTTGGTCAGAATAATTCTATCGTCGTTGCGAACCCTGTCGAAGAAGTATTCAAAACGTCCGTAGGCCCTAAGGTCTATGTAAAAGATGTGCGCCTGAGCATCCGGGTTGTAATCCCTCAAATATGTCGCCTGCTTCAAGGAGGCCAGACAACAGATGGACGAGCAGTAGGGCAGATGGTTTTCGTCCCTGGAGCCTGCGCATTGCACAAAAGCCAGGTTAGAAACCTTCTTGCCGTCCGACGGTCTGACTATTTCCCCTGCAGTAGGGCCGCCCACATTTGCAAGCCGCTCCATCATTACGTTCGTTATCACATTGGGATATTTTCCAAATCCGAGTTTTTCCAGTTTTGTGGCATCGTATGGAACCCATCCTGTAGCCCAGACTATTGAATTCGCCTCCACGGTGAATGTTTCAGGCTTTGCTTCCAGGTTGATACGAATACCTTTGGCCTGACATGACTCCATGAAAGCGCCCAGATCGTTCCCGTTAACTGATCTCAACGCGTCAGCGTCGGCGACCAGACTCATGGGATAGGCCATTTCGTACGGCAGCCGGACGGCTTTGCATTTATCCATGCCGTAATTGAAGTCATTGGATATCTCAGCCGGGCAATCGTCCACACACTTCGATGTGGCCGCATGATCTTCCACATACCTGGGCGTGAGCTTAATAGTAGCCGTGTAGGATCCGGCGGAACCCGAAATTGATTCAATGTTAGCCAGGGTGTATACAGTGATGTCGGGGTTTTTTCTGATTCTTTTGAAGTTGATTTCCAGGCCGCAAGTGGGAGGACAAAGCTTTGGGAAATACTTGTTCATCCGGGCAACCCGCCCACCTAAGTAAGGCTGCTTTTCTACCAGGACTACTTTGCAACCTGCCTCTGCAGCTTCAACAGCAGCCGTAATTCCACTTATACCGCCCCCAACGACCAGTACGGTCTTTTCTCCAGCCATGCTTCCTCCCCAAAAAAAGGTTATGAGGGGGCGCAAACGCCCCCTCATCGATTACTCAGTATCGATTGTTTCTCTGGGCGCCCTTTGGGGAGACGCCCAGAGTGATGAACATGAGTTTAGAGGTTAGTCAACGATGGAGAGTACGGGCACTTTCTTCATTTCCCACTGGCCATTCTTGTAAGTGGCGTTGACAAAACACTTCCAATTGGCTTCGTCCAGTTTCGGGAAATCGTTGCGGAAATAGTAGCCCGGCCAACGGGTCTCTTCGCGGAACAGAATTGTTCTTACGTGAACTTCGGCCTGCCACATTCTCTGAATGTTCTCATGGCAGCGCATAAGTTCGTGCAGATCCTCAGCGGCCAACTTGGCGGAGTCTTCCTTCAGCCAGTTGAGAAGCTCAAGGGCTCTTTCCAGCTTGGACTGGTTGGTCTTGAAACCAGCGGTAACACCGGCGGCATACTCATCCATGATTTTCTGCAGACGGAACATGAACATTTTGGGTTTCATGAACTCAGGGTTGATGTCGGGGTCACTGGACTTGCCGCCAAATTCGGCGAAAATATCCAGAGGCTTCAGGATTTCTTTCTTCAGCGCGTCAACCTTGGCCGCATCCACTGCGGGCTGGGTGTTGTTGTCGAGTACGAAACGCACCATTGACTTACCAGCGGCTCTACCTTCGGCGTGTGAACCTGAGGAGAACTTGTGGCTGGATGCGCCGGAAGCGTCACCCGCGCAGAACAGACCCTTTACTGTGGACATATATTCATAGCCCCAGAAATACTCGGGCGGAGCAAGATCTTTCGGTCCGCTAACCCACGCGCCGGAAGCGCCTGAGTGTGAACCAATGAAGTAAGGCTCAGCAGCGGCGATCTCTGACTTCTTCTCTTCGGGCTGTACATCGGTTCCGGCCCAGAGAATAGCCTGGGAGATTGTCATATCCAGGAAGTCTTCCCATGCTTCGGCTTCAAGTTCTTTCATTTTCTTCTTGAAGGCTTTGGGATCGTCGGCATACTGGTTGGCGATCTTCTGGATGGCTTCTTCGGTCCTCATATAGATGGGGCCTTTGCCTTCGAATTCATCCAACATACCAAGGTAGTTACGCAGGTTGGCGGGGATCGGCTTTACTGCGCCGTAGGAGCCCCAGTTAGCCAACTCGTCTTTGCGATCAACCATATACTCGCCACCGAGGGCGTTGGTCGCACGGGACTTGAACAGGAGGAACCACGCGCCGACTGGGCCGTATGCGTCTTTAAAACGAACAGGGATGAAACGCACTTCCTGGCAGGTCTGCTCAGCGCCGGCGATCAATGTGAAATAAAGGCTGGAGCCGGAGTTCCAGGGTGGGTACCATGCACGGCCAAGACCTTCGCCTGAGCTTCTGGGTTTGAACACGTGAACCGCGCCGCCCATGGCTGCCAGAACTGCTTTGGCCTTGAATACATAGAACTTATCTTCACGGGTGCTGAAACCGACTGCGCCGGCAATGCGATCGCCATCAAGGATAGGTGAGGTGATGAATACTCTCTCGAAATATTCGTGACCATACTTGGTAAGGGCGTTTTTGGCTGCTTCGGCCACGATGACCTTGTAGGATTCACCGTTGATCATGAGCTGCCAGCGACCTTCGTGAACGTACTTGCCATCAGCGTCCAACCAGATGGGGAGTCCCCATTTTTCGAACAGGTGGACTGATGAGTCAACGTGACGCGCTATGTCGTATACGAGGTCTTCACGGGTGATGCCCATGAGGTCGTTACGGACGTAACGGACGTAATCTTCACATGTGTTGGCTCCGCTATTGATATCAACATACTGGTTGATGGCGGAAAGACCCATCGCGACGGCGCCGGAACGATCCATGGCCGCTTTGTCCACGAGGGTTACTTTGAGGCCGTTCTTGGCCGCCCAATAAGCTGCTTCAACAGCTGCTCCACAGCAGGCCATGCCACCGCCGGCGAGCAGAATGTCAGTGGTAACTTCTACTGTTTCAAAATTCGCCATATTCAGGTTCCTCCTAAATTACTTCTTTACTGTGGGCAGATCTGAAAGCTTCAGAGCTGTGGGTTCGTTGTAAAGGCACTGTGAAGCCAGGTCGGTGCAGACTTCGCCGTATCCGCCATCAGGCGCCGCTGAACCTTCAGCCGTGGTGCGGATGGGGAACTTGAACCTTTTGACCTGACCGCTGCGGAACTTAACTGTCCACATAATGTCTTCCGAACCTCTCAGAGGAACACAGGAGGCGCCCATAGGAACAAAGTCGGCATAGCCTCTTACGTCAATAGCCTGCTGGGGGCAGATCTTTACGCAGTTATAGCATTCCCAGCACATTTCAGGAGCCCTGTTCCAGGCTTTCATTTTCTCTTTATTCAAAACCATCAAGTCGTTGGGGCAGATGTACATGCAAGCTGTCTTATCCTGACCCTTGCAACCATCGCATTTTTCCAAAATAACATAACTCGGCATGAACTAACCTCCTAGTTTGGTTGAGCTGTGTTTGAGTCACTTGACTCTTTTGGCTTGTTTTGCCTTACGGGTTTCGATCTTTTACAGGCTCCTCCTTCTTTTTCTGAATGGCCTTCGCAACTCAAAAGGAGCAGTTAAAAAATAAAAAAAATTCACCGCCCCACTGTTCATCGCCAACCCCTGCACGAGACCAGGTGGCATAAAACGCCCAAGATCGTTTTACCAAGAAGTCGAAATGTTTCGATCCTTCCGAGAATAACTTGACCCATTTGATCTCTTGCGAAAGCTGAGTTTGCGCTGTAATTTAAAAATTGATAACCTGCTAGGCCCCAAGAATAGCCTAATCAATAATGAGTACCGGATTCAATCAAATCCATAAAAAAATGTCAAGATATTTTTGGATAACTACTCGCTTATATTTGTCATTACCTGCGCCCCAAAAGTCGCAATATTTTCTTTGCCTGAAAGTAGATTTATTGTAGTATATAAGATTGCCATGTAGAAGCTACAAGGAGCCCCAGGATGAAATCAGTCGCCAGAAATGAACCATGCCCCTGCGGAAGCGGTTCAAAATATAAGAATTGTTGCCTTCCCAATGACATGCAAGCTCAAACAGACTCAGACGATGTCTCCCATATAAAGGCCACGGCCTTCAAAAAAATGTCCGATCGTCAGTGGGACGAAGCCATACAGGATTTTAAATCCATACTGGACAAGACCCATCAGCCGTCCAATATTCATGAAGCCATTGCTGCGTGCTATGACGGTCAGGAAGATTATCTGATGGCTGCGGAATTCTTCGAAAAAGCTCTGGTTTCATGCCCTCCCCTGAGGCGTGCGGACAACCTTTACAGGCTCGGAGTGGCCCGGGGATGCGCAGGCCGTTACGAGAAAGCTAAATCGGCCTTTCAGGAATGCCTGACATTGACGAAGGAGCCGAACCAGGAACGTCACCTTCGGGACGTCATAGACCACCTGGAGGCGTCGGAGAAGATTACGGACTCCAATTTCTTTCTTATTCAGGTTCAGCTTCAGCGTGCGTTCACGGAGCTGGAAGCGGAAGATTACGGTTCAGCGTGTCGCAGACTGGAAGGTTTGCTTCGCTTGGCGCCTGACAACGCTTCCGTGTTGTACAACCTCGGGGTTTGCTACTCATTCTTAAAACGAGACGACGAAGCGTTGGCGGTTTTTGAGAAAGTGGTGGAAATTAATCCCGGGGTTGTGGCGGCATTTTACAACATGGGGCAAATCTGGCTTTTGAGCAAAAGGGATTTTTCCAAGGCTCTACATTGTTTCAACTCGGCAATCCAGCATCGTCCCGATTATATTGGGGCTCATCACCAGCGTGGCGTGGCTTACGAACTGCTTGGGGACCTGGAAAAGTCGGTGGAGTGTTTCAAAAAAACTTTGGAATTGGCCCCAGGCGCAAAACAGGCGGAAGAGAATCTAGCCAGAGTCAGCGCTCTACTCAACAGACAATCTTAAAACGGCCGTCGTTGAAAGGAAACTTATATGAAACTGCAGGACGCTGCGTCTGGAGAATCCAGACTGATGACATGGGACGACACTTTCAGATTCAAGTGTCATCAAAAAATAGACTGCTTCAATTCATGTTGCAGGGACGTCACAATTCTGCTCAATCCTCTGGACGTGGTGAGGCTACGCAAGAAACTGGGCATGACCTCGACAGACTTCATTGAAACATACACTCACATACTGTTGTCACGCCAAAGCGGTCTTCCGGCTCTGGCCCTTAAAATGTCCCAGGATGAAAAAAAACAGTGTCAGTTTGTCGGTAAAGACGGTTGCTCGGTTTACGACAGTCGTCCGTATTCGTGCAGACTTTACCCGTTGGACACAGACCAGGGTGTTGAATACACTTTTGCGGTTGATCAGATCAAATGCCACGGTTTGGGTGAGTCCGAGGAATGGACGGTAGAGCGGTGGAGGAACGAGCAGGGACTGTATGATTATGATGACATAGACCACAACCTCAAGGACGTCATGCATGCTGATCTGTTGTGGGAAGAAAAGATTGTGGACCAAAGAATGCAGGACATGTTCCTAATGGCCATCTACGATGTGGACAGATTCCGTGAATTTGTGTTTGAGTCCTCATTCCTCAAGAAATTCAACATAGACGATGACATTGTCCAGAAAATAAAAGATGACGACGTTGCAATGCTGTATTTTTCCTCGCAGTGGCTGAGATTTGCGTTGTTCGGCCAGAAGGGATTTCTGAAGATAGACAAGGATTTCCTGGAACGAAAGAAGAAGGAGGTCCTGGGCAAGAAGGACGTTTCGGAATGAGAAACTTTTTCAAGTTAATCACATTATTCGGCTGCATCCTGTTTCTGAACATCGGATATGCAAATGCGGACTCCGCAGATGAACACATAAAGAATCTCAAAAATCCGGATGCGACTATCAGGGCCAAGGCGGCTTTTGAACTGGGCTGTTCCTGAAACAAACCGGCAAAGGCCGTGCCGCCTTTGATCGAAGCGTTAAAGGATGATGACACCAAGGTCAGAGCTTCCGCAGCGGACGCCCTTGGGGCTTTCCCCAAGGACGATAATGCCCTGGCGGCGCTCAAGGCGGCCATGTCCGATCCGGAAGCCGAGGTCAGACGTTCGACAATACTGTCTCTGGGGAGGCTGGCTCAGGGGGATTCAATTGTCGAAGACATCATCAGGGAAAAACTCCGGGACGAGGATAAGGCCTCCGCTTCCAACGCCGTTATCGCCTTGGCCCTGATGGGAAAATATGATGACGCCGGATTGCCTGTAATATCTGATTCTCTCGCGAATTCAAATGAAACGGTCGCCAAGGCGGCGGCCAGGGCGCTCGGATCCATCGGGATGGAAAAGCCTGATCTGGTTCTACCGCTACTTATGAAGGCGCTTGATGACAAGAACTCAACGGCGGCCCGTAACGCCTTGCCTGCCTTGCGAAAGATGAAGAAAGACGCCTTGCCGGCTTTGCCCAAGGTAGCGGCCATGTTTGTAGGCGCAGATGCGGCCACAAGATCCGATGTTCTTGACACAGTGTCGGCGCTCGATGAAAAAGGGGATTTCTCGCTCCCCATTTTTGTCAAATCCCTGGAGTCCGATGACCCAATCGACAGAAGGGAAGCCCTGCTCGGTTTACTCAGGTTAAAGTCCGCATGGAAGGAGTTTCTGGCGCCTCTGGTGGGCATAATGGACGATCCGGACGTCGAGAACAGAATGGTAATTGTCGGAATTCTCAAAGGCATCGCCAATGAATCGGATCAGGCTGCGTCAGGGCTGGTCTCGATGACCTCAGATAGCGATATCAGGGTCAAGAACGCGGCCATCAGCTCTTTGAGCCAGATCAGCAAGCCTTCCACGGAAGTTATGGCGGCCTTGACCAAGACCGTGAGGGAAAAGGATCATCGCGTTCGCATGGCGTCGATAGGATCGCTTAAACGACTGGGAATCTCGAATCCCGACACGGTAATACCGATTCTCAGTGACGCACTAGGGCAGGAAAGTTATGATCCGGCCAAACGTTTGATCAAATCGGCGTTGGAGGAGATAGAACAGAAAAAGCAGGGGAACACCGGAAAAAATTAAGTTTCCGGTATAATCACCACAACAGGTTTTTGCAGATTCCCCTTGAGGCTACAAGGTCAAATATCCAGTTCCTGAACCTCTTTTGCGTGGTCTTTGATAAAAATGAACCTCTTGCGGACGTCTTTTCCCATGAGTGTATCGAAGATGTCATCGGCCTGGTTTTCGTCTTCGATTGAAACCTTGAGTATGGTTCGCGTGGCAGGATCCATGGTTGTGCTTTTCAGTGTCCCGGCGTCCATTTCCCCAAGCCCTTTGAATCTTTGAATTTCCACTTCCTTACCATTCTGCTTTTTCAACAGGGCGTCTTTTTCCTTGTCGGAGAATACATACCTGGTCAGGTGTTTCTTGCCTGAGCCTGAACTGATCCTGTACAGAGGCGGCATGGCCAGATAGATATGCCCCTTTTTCACCAGGT
Source organism: uncultured Syntrophaceae bacterium (assembly GCA_964628605.1). Classification (GTDB taxonomy): domain Bacteria; phylum Desulfobacterota; class Desulfomonilia; order Desulfomonilales; family Desulfomonilaceae; genus CAITZA01. Next base: position 41,269 of record CAZVOU010000191.1, on the reverse strand, counting down.
CGGGCAAGAAGCGATAGAAAAATGTGAGGAGGAGGGTCGCAATGTGATGACCGTCCACATCCGCATCAGTGTTGATGATGATCTTCCCGTATCGTAATTTCGAATAGTCGAAGGATTTACCCATCCCGGTTCCAATGGATAAGACAAGATTTGAGATTTCCCTATTAGCCTTGAGTTTCTCCCCTGAAGCTTGTTCGACGTTCAGGATCTTACCTCTGATGGGCAGAATAGCCTGATATTTCCGATCTCTGGCTTGCTTTGAGGACCCCCCTGCGCTGTCGCCTTCGACTATGAACAATTCCGTGCCGTCGCGCGAGGTTGAAGAGCAGTCTGCAAGTTTGCCGGGCAGCATCAGTCTCCGAGTGGCTACCTTTCGATTTACTTCATCACGGGCAGCCCTTGATGCGACTCTGGCTTGAGCAGCCAGCATGATTCGGTTGCTTATTGCTGCGGCCTGTGAAGGATTCTGTGCCAGCCACGTTTCAAAAGCAGCCTTGACGACGGGTTCAATCTGCTGGGCGCCCGGGCTGTTCAGCTTTTCTTTGGTTTGCCCCTGAAATTCAAGGTTACCGTGGAGATACACAGAGAGGATGGCCACAAGGCCTTCCTTCACATCATCCGCTGTGACACCCTTTACACCCTTTGGCAGACCATTACGTTTTTCGGTGTACTGGCGAAGTGTGCGTGTCAACGCGTTCCTGAAGGCAATCTCATGAGTGCCTCCCCCCGGAGTGGGTATGGAATTGACGAATGACAATATCTGGCCGTTGGTTTCAGATGTCCACGCAAAAACAACTTCTATTTTCAAATCGTGTTCATGTTTGTAGTAAAAAGGCTGGGCAACTATCGTGTCCTTGTCGGTTACGAGTTTGTCCAGATAATCCAGGATACCCTGAGGATATACGAATATCTCAGAAGTATTTTCTTTGCGATCGACAAACTTTATCTTCAACCCGGCAACAAGGAATGATTTGATTTCAAGACGTTTCCTTATTATTTCACGAGAAAAATCGACTGATCGGAATATGTCGGTATCCGGCAGGAAACTGACTTTTGTTCCGCCTCCCCTAGCGGGACCCACCGTTGTAAGAGCGTTTACAGGTTTGCCTTTAGCGAATTCCTGTGAGTATTTGTAGCCGTCTCTTTTCACCTCTACCAAAAGACGTGAACTCAGAGCGTTCACCACAGAAGCCCCCACTCCGTGAAGACCGCCGGCCACCTTGTAGGCGTCATCGTCAAATTTTCCACCGGCGTGAAGATTGCAGAAAATGGTCTCGACCGAATTCTTTCCGGTGGCGGGATGAATGTCCACAGGTATTCCGCGGCCTGTATCTCCAATCGTAACAGAACCGTCCGATTCCAGTATGACCTCGATTGACGAGCAATGTCCGTTAAGGGCCTCGTCAACACAATTGTCCAGAATTTCCCAAACAAGCTGGTGGAGACCATCCGGTCCTGTCCCGCCGATGTACATCCCAGGCCTTTTCCTGACCGCTTCCAGTCCCTTCAGAACCTGTATATCCTTGACCGTATATGAATTTGACATTTAATCCTGTCCCGCTTTCTCGTCCCTATCAATTTGAATGAGGGAATCAACAATTTTCTTTCCACGCCCGCCTCTTTTTGCAATCAGGGATTTCTCCACCGGTAATTTCACTTCCTGTCCATCGGGACCATAGGCCGTCAGATAGTCGCCCATGTTGGCCGTCTCGGTTATTGTGATATGATTGTGAGCCGTCAATTTTATCAATATAACGCCTTGAGCGACCCCGGACATTACAGGGACCTGATCACAGTCAAAGACAAGAAGACGACCATCACTCGTGCCTACTGAGATGAATTTCCCCATAAGCAACTTCACTGCGAGAACCTGATCCGAGTCCTGAAGGTTGACTATCTTTCTTCCGATCTTCTTGGTTGTCTCTCTGGTGAGATCAAGATCGAACCGGAATCCCTTGCCTGATTTTGTCACAAGATATCCGAATTGGGGACAATCTTCCTGCTCATAAGCCGACGTTTCCCGGGATGGAACAGCGCTGAATAGATCCGGTTGGTCTTCATCGGCTTTTTCAAAATCATCTCCCGCTTCCTCAGGCGGTAAAGACTCACCCTGGCAAGCAACTCTGACGGGATCGGGCGCAATCATGCCGACCAGCAGTTCACCGTCCGAGAGATTCACCAGCGAACTTACCGGATCCCCAAATCCGGCCGTAGCCGGGACATCAGCGACCTTAATTACGTAAAGCTTGCCGATGTTCGAGAAAAAAGCCACTGTCCTGGAGGTGTTCACCCTTACTATTGAAAACAGCCCATCGCCTTCCCTGAATTTCAATGTTCCGTAGTCATCCACCGCCAGCTTTATCCGTCGAATCCAACCTTGCCTGGACAAGATGACCGTGACGTCGTCCTGATCGACAAACTCTTCGGGATTGTATTCCAGAGAGAGGGCCTTTTCTTCGTGGATCAGCGACGAGCGTCTTTTATCTCCGAATTTCTCAATTACCTCGTCGAATTCTTTATCGATAATTTTCCATAACCTTTTCGGACTCTCCAGATCAGCCGCAATATCGGACGCCTCTTTTCGTTTGGCCTGAAGTTCATCCAGAACCTTGCCTATCTCCATTCCGACCAGTCTGTACAGGCGTAACTCCAATATGGCGTCAACCTGTTCATCATCCAGACCAAAATAACTCTTGAGACCTGAGGCGGCCTCCTGTCTGTTTCTGGCAGAGCGAATTATCTGGAGCGCCTTGTCAAGGTCATCAAAAAGTCTTTCAAAACCTTCCAGCGCATGGATTCGTTTTTTCAGGAAATCCAGCCTGTGTGTAAGTCTCAGGACAGTCTTCTCGTACCGGAACTCGAGAAAATATTTTATTATCCTGTCGAGCGACATTCTGTCAGGGGCCCCGGATGGGTTGATGGCTATAAGGTTGACCGGAAAATTGATCTGCAGGTCTGTGTGCTTGTAAAGATAGGCCATCACTGATTCAGTTTTGACTTCTGCGCCCCTTAGTTCCAGCACTATTCGAACATCATCGGCGCTCTCATCACGAACATCGTATAGATTCCTCAACTTTTTGTCGCGAATCAGGTTTGCTATTCTTTCTATTAACCGCGATTTATTAACTGAATACGGTATAGATGTAACAATGATGTTAATTTTCCCACGGGAAGCGTGCTCAGTCGTGTAAGAGGACCGCACTCTGACGGAGCCGTGCCCCGTCTCGTAGACATTCCTGAATCCGTCTTCATCGAGAATGATTTGCGCTCCGGTTGGAAAGTCGGGACCCTTGACAAATTTCAGGAGCCCCGCAGAGTCTATGGATGGATTCCTGATTGCTTCCTTGCAAGCCAGGAGAACTTCTTTGAGATTGTGCGGAGGAAACGAGCAACTCATACCGACTGCTATTCCGGACGAACCGTTTAACAGCAGGTTGGGAACCAGCGACGGCAACACATCGGGCTCTTCACCGACAGCGTCGTAAGTCGGCCTGAACGAGGTGGTGCCCTGGTCTATTTCCCTCAGCAGAAGGTTTGCAAAAGGGCTGAGACGCGTCTCAGTGTAACGCATTGCCGCTGGAGAATCACCGTCAATTGAGCCGAAATTGCCCGAACCCTGCACCAGCGGGTAACGAAGGCTGAAATCCTGGGCCATTCGCACCAACGAGTCATAAGCGGCCTGGTCGCCATGCGGATGGTACTTTCCTATTACTTCACCTACCACTGCGGCCGCCTTGCGCATTTTAGCGGCGTCATCGAGCCTCATACGGTTCATGGCAAAAAGTATGCGACGATGCACCGGTTTGAGGCCATCGCGAACATCGGGCAGGGCCCTGGCCACTATTGTGGACAGCGCATACGCCAGGTAGCGCTTTTCCACCTCGGTTTTCAGGGATGTTTCCCGGACACCTGTCTCGATCAATTCGCCAAATGAATCAGATTTCCCCATTTGTTATTTACCCGTGTTTATTTCTTGAACAGGACCCCTGAACATCAGGCTGTAGCGACAGGATCATTACCAAACTGATTTCTGACTTCCGACATGAAAGCCTCGGACGGATCACACCCCAATTCGCCAAGACTTATTATCGTTTCAGACCTGTTTGGAATGGTAACCGACAATTTTACGGGAACCTTGCCCCTGTAACGCTCGAGGATCGTCTTGAGGGATCTGATTTGTCTCGAATCCGCCCCCAGAGTAGAAACCTTAACGATAACAGACCTGCTGAAATGTCTTGGAGCGTCTTTCAGAAGGTGTATTTCCTGAGCCAGTATTTTTGGAGAATCAGGTTCGCCTTCGCGCAATCCTGAGAGGATCAGGGGCTCTCCGCAATTCAACAGGTCCCTTGTCTGGGCGTACAAGTCGGAAAAAACAGTCACTTCCACTATGCCTTCCAGGTCCTCAAATGTTATGAAGGCCATCCTGTCTCCCTTCCTGGTCTGTATCTCCTTGATGGACTTTACCATTCCGGGAAGCTTTACCAGCGTAGAAACAGCTACAGGAACCAGTCGGGGAACGCTGCAATTAGTGAATTCCCTGATTATTGACTCGAAATTCATCAGAGGATGCCCCGTCACATAAAAACCGATGAGATCTTTTTCAAAAGAGAGTTTTACGAGATCCTCCCATTCCGGAGAGAATGCTATCGGTGGATCTGTGAGGTCACTTGAAGATCCCAGGGAGCAATCCATAGAGAAAAGGTTGAACTGTCCTTCACTCTGTTCACGCTGAAAACCGGCAGCCTGTTCCAGAACGGAATCAAGCGAATCGAGCATGGATCGCCTGTTGGGTCCCATTCCGTCAAAAGCGCCACACTTGATTAAACTCTCTAACACTTTTTTGTTTACTTTGCGCAGATCAACACGTCTGGCGAAGTCGTACATTCCGCAAAACGGGCCACCTTCCCTACGGGCCTCGAGAATCGAATTAACGGCGTTCTCTCCTACATTCTTGATGGCTCCAAGTCCAAACACTATCTTGCCATTTGCCACGTGAAAACTTTCGTGGGATTCATTTACGTGCGGAGGCAAAATCTGCAGCCCCATGTTTCGACATTCCGAGATATAGGCTGTAATTTTGTCGGGGTTGCCGGTTTCACAGGTCAGTTGCGCCGCCATGAACTCGGAGGGATAGTGGGCCTTGAGGTAGGCCGTCTGATAGGTGATCATGGCATAGGCGGCCGAGTGAGACTTATTGAAGCCGTAACCGGCAAACTTCTCCATCAGATCGAATATGTAAGAGGCTTTCTCTGGATCGATCTTGTTCCTGGCCGCCCCTTTTTCAAACCTGGATTTTTGTTCGGCCATTTCGGAAGCCTTTTTCTTACCCATGGCCCGTCTCAATAAATCTGCCTCACCAAGCGAGTAATCAGCCACTTCCCTGGCAATACTCATCACCTGCTCCTGATAGACTATGACCCCATAGGTCTCCTTCAGGATGGACTCAAGTTGCGCCAAGGGATATTCAATCGGAGTCCTGCCGTGTTTTCTGTTGATGAAGTCGTCCACCATCCCTGATTCGAGAGGACCGGGCCGGTAAAGGGCCAGAATGGCTATGAGGTCTTCGAATACCGATGGCTTGAATTTTGTGAGAACATCCCGCATTCCGGAAGATTCCAACTGGAAAATTGCCAGGGTATCACCCTTTGAGAGCATTTCAAAAGTCTGTGCGTCATCGTAGGGGATGTTTTCTATATCAAAATCAGGTTTCTGTCCTTTGCGGATGAGTTTTATGGCGCCATTCAAAACCGTCAGTGTCTTCAATCCAAGAAAATCGAATTTTACCAGACCTATCTTCTCCACCCAGGTCATGTCGAATTGCGTCAGCGTCTCATCGTTCTGACCTTTATATAGCGGTAGCCTTTCTACCAGGGGTTGATCAGAAATGACTACTCCGGCTGCATGGGTCGAGGCGTGCCTTGTAATTCCCTCCAACGATTTTGCCGTGGTAATGAGGTCATTGACCTCGGCCGATGACGCCATCATCTCCTTGAGACGAGGTTCATCCTTGAGGGCTTTATCCAGAGTCATCTTGAGCGCGTCCGGAATCAGTTTCGCGATCTGGTCAGCCTCAGAGTAGGGGAAACCAAGGACCCGGGCGACATCCCGCACTACCGCCTTGGCCTGCATACGACCGAAAGTTATTATTTGGGCTACGCTATCCCTGCCGTACTTGTTGGACACATATTCGATTACTTTGTCCCTGCCCTGTGTGCAGAAGTCCACATCAATATCGGGCATGCTCTTGCGTTCCGGATTGAGAAACCTTTCAAACAGCAGATTATACTTGATGGGATCAATATCGGTGATCCCCAGGGAGTATGCGGCCAATGAGCCTGCGGCAGAGCCCCGCCCCGGACCAACAGGAATGTCATGTCCTTTTGCGTAGTTGATAAAATCTGCGACTATCAGGAAATAACCGGAGAAACCCATTTCCTGTATGAGTTTTATCTCAGTGGAAAGTCGTGTCCTGTACCTGGACAAATTCTCTTCGGATAACTCTCCCGATTTGACCTGCTTACCAATCCGCAATTCAAAGCCCGCTTGCGCATCCCTCTCGAACCTGTCCCTCAGAGTCTCACCCGTTCCCAGATTGAACCTGGGCATGTGAACCTGTCCAAATTCAAGTAACAGACCGCACCTGTCCGCTATCTCGAGCGTATTGCGCAGGGCTGAAGGATGGTTGCGGAAATCATAAGCCATGATCTCGGGCGATTTGACATAAAACTGTTCCGTGCTGAAAGACATCCTGTTGGCGTCTTCCAGCTTCTTGCCTGTTTGAATGCACAGCAATATTTCATGCGCTCTGTGATCTCTTTGATCCAGGTAATGGCAGTCGTTGGTGGCGACAATCCCCACACCAAGACGATCCGCAAACTCTATCAGCTTTTCATTGACCTTGCGCTGCTCTTCAATCCCGTTCTCCTGAATCTCCAGATAATAGCGATTAGAATTGAAGACCTCCTTGTGCCAGGCCGCCGCTTCATAGGCCGCTTTTTCATCGTTCCTGAGAATTTTGTCGGCTACCTCGCCTTTTATGCAGGCGCTCAGACAGATCAAACCCTCGTTATATTTTTCCAGGATCTCTCTATCTACCCTGGGCTTATAATAGAAACCTTCCTGAAAACCGAGAGTTACCAGTTTGCATAAGTTTTTATACCCCTTAACGTTTTCGCACAGTAGTATTAAATGGTTGGCTCTGGAGTCTCCATTTCGAGCCCCTTTATCATGACGTGATCCAGGCGCTACATAAACCTCGCAACCGATAATGGGCTTCAATCCATTGGATTGGACGCTTGAATAAAACTCCATCGCTCCGAACAGAACCCCGTGGTCCGTCATGGCTACCGCAGGCATCTTGAATTCCTTGACCTTCGATATCAGATCAGGAATCTTTATTGCGCCGTCCAGTAAAGAGTATTGAGTATGCAAATGCAGATGGACAAATTCGGCAGAACCCATTCCAGCTCCTAATGGATTTGTTAATTTTTCAAGGTCTGTTTCAGGCCGTCAAACATATCACTGAGACATTTGTCATTCAATCTGTTTTAAAAATTTCATCCCCTTTTTGGTTTCACGCCATGACTGAATTAATCGGCAAATCGCATAAAATCAGAGCTTTATAGATAATAAAAACCATAATAATCAGAATGATATTGACATAATCTAATTTAATAGATTAAAATACGGACATTAGCAGTGTGCGACAACATAAGGGACAGTTATGCTTTTAACTGCTCATGACAGTGTTATTTGGTTTGTTTTCCGGGTATGCCCGGAAGGCGGCGAGGGCTTACATTCAATTACATTACGTGAAACATTATTTATTAACAGTTAGTTATAACTGAAAGCTATATTACACATGACAACAGCCGAAAACAGTCTTCTGAAAATGGCTTTAAACAGCGCCACCAGCTTTATCGTACAGCTTGGCGGCGCGTTGATAATGACTGTTATGGCCATCAAAATGTTTTTTTTACCTCCATACAGGGTCCGGGAGTTTCTGCGCCATTTGGACTTCGTGGGGACTCAATCGGTTTTTCTCATAGTTACAACCGGCGCCTTCACCGGCATGGTGACGGCGCTTCAGGGTTACAACGCCATGCACCGTTACGGGGCGGAGTCTCTTGTGGGCGCCACGGTGGCGCTGAGTCTGGCTCGAGAATTGGGTCCGGTGTTAAGCGCATTAATGGTGACAGGCAGGGTGGGCTCGGCCATGACGGCGGAGCTTGGTAGTATGCGAAATACGCAGCAGATCGACGCCTTGGTCAGCATGGCGGTTGATCCTGTGCATTATCTGGTTTCTCCACGCATTGCGGCGTCTGTCATTACTCTTCCCTTCCTGGCCTGCATTTACAGTTTCGCGGGCATGGTCGGGGCTTATGTCGTTTCCATCGGTTATCTGGACATTGATCAGGGCGCCTTCATGTCCGGCATCAGGAGCTACGTAGGCCTTTCGGATATCACGCATGGTTTAACCAAGGCGTTGGTTTTTGGCTTAATCGTGTCCATGGTGGCTTGTTACAAGGGGTTCTACGCTACAGGCGGGTCCCGGGGAGTTGGTCTGGCCACAACGAAAGCGGTAGTAACCTCATCCATCATGATTCTCATCGGAGATTACCTGATGACATCGCTAATGTTCTGATTGCGGGAGTTTCATAAAGATAAGCGGCAATGATTAAGGTAGAGAACATTCATAAACAGTTTAACCGTCAGAAGGTCCTTGATGGGGTCAGTTTCGCTATTGGCTCGGGCACGGTTACCAGCCTGATGGGTCGGTCCGGGGCCGGAAAATCTGTCCTGCTGAGGATAATGACCGGACTGGAGAAGCCGGAATCGGGAGCTGTGTGGATCGACGGTAAGAATATTGTGGGACTGAACCTGAAACAACTGAACAAAATTCGGGTTCGTTTCGGAATCCTCTTTCAGGAGGGCGCTCTCTTCGATTCCCTGGATGTCAGGGAAAATGTCGCCTTTCCTTTGAGGGAACGCACGAAACTAGCCAATAACAAGATCATGGAAATGGTGGACAAACATCTTGAGCAGGTTGGTTTGCTGAATCACGGGCACAAGTTTCCATCGGAATTGTCTGGGGGCATGCGTAAGCGTGCGGGTCTTGCCAGAGCCCTGATCACAAAACCCGACATTGTCTTTTTTGATGAGCCGACCAGTGGTCTGGACCCAATTACAAAATCAACCATTTACAGGTTGATCGAAAAGACTCATGCCCAGAGAGACATGACCTACGTCATCATAAGTCATGACATCAGGGGAGTTCTCGAAATCTCAGACGAAATTATGGTGCTTAACGACGGCCAAATTGCTGCAAGAGGAAAACCTGAAGAGTTGTCACAAAGCGCCGATCCTCTGGTTCGTCAATTTTTGACCGGTTCGCCGGATGGCCCGATCAAGATTGACTGAGAAAGGCAATTATTCATGAACAGATTCTCTCTTGAGCTTCGAGTAGGGGTATTCTTCCTGATCTCATTGGGAATTATCGCCTATGTCTGGTTCAAGGTCCTGGATTTGGGTTCACCAAACGGATTCAATCTGACCGCCAAATTCCGTTCCGTTGAAGGCATCTCTCCCGGAAGCCAGGTTCAAATTGCCGGTATCAAGGTCGGCTCAGTCAAGGAGATAAGTTTTGAGCCTGACACAGGACGGGCGGTTGTGTTGCTCAGCCTGAACGAGTCTTACCGAAATCTCATTCCGGAAGGCTCTCGTCTGATGGTCAGGACCAGAGGCCTATTGGGAGATCGGTTCCTGGTAATAGAACCTGGAAAACCAAACGCAAGAAAGTTGAAATCCGGAGAAGAAATTAAGCTGGTTAACGAACCTACTGACACACAGAAGGTTTTGGAGAGCCTTGCGGTTGTGTCTCAGGACCTACAGGTAATTACGGCCGAAACACGCAGACAGATTGTGGATGAAAAAGGGGCCCAAAAAATAGATCGAATACTCAGCAATACGGACGCATTTACCAAGGACGCCAAGGAACTGATCTCGTCCAACAAGGAAAGAATCAATGTTACGGTGGCTAACGCTGATAGCGCCGTAAAGGGCATCAACGAGGTCGTAGCGAGAAACCAGCCCAAGATTAATAAATCGGTTGACGACATGCAGAACTTCTCAAGTAACCTTGACAAGACGGGTTCCAAGTTCGATCAGCTTGCCACTGATCTGGGGGGACTGACCAGAGACGTGAAGTCCGGTAAGGGCACCCTGGGTAGACTAATTACGGATGAATCCCTGCACAGGGAGGCTCAGGGATTGGTGAGGGATTTCAGGGGACTTTCACAGAAGGTCCAGAACGGTCCCGGAACCATCGGGCGGCTCATCAACGATCCTGAAATCTATTTCGAGGCGCGTCGTGCCATCCGCAACATGAACAAAACCGCCGAGGAAGTTTCTGAAGTGACACCTATCAGCACTCTGGCGATTGTTCTCGGTTCCATATTCAGGTAAGGGTGGCCGGAAAATGACACCGGCGGGAAATAGCATCCTGAACAGCAATTCCAGACCAACCAAAGGTAAGGTCGCTTGGCCGGTCTCTGTACCCGCGAAGCCCGAGCCATCTACTCGTGGGATGGGCTTCATGAGGTTAATGCTGCTGTTTACGCTCGCGCTGACACTGAACACGGTTTCGAGCAGGGATAGCATAGCGTCCATCTACAACTTTCTCCGAATCTCGACACCGGGAACTTTTTTCGCCCTGGATCCAGACTTTACCATACGTCGTATCGATCCCAGAGCCGACAGCCACACATGGACCATCGGCAGTGGATGGGGTATACCTCCTTTCTTTTTCAGGAGTAAGGTCCCCGGAAAATTCGAACGCCTTGATGTTATGTACCCTATAGCATTCAAGGAGGAATCTTACTTTCAGAAGAAGATTCGCATTATGCCTGTCTACGACGCCTGGTGGTCAAAACTGCCTCCCTTTGATCACTATTCAAGAATGCTGACCATGTTCAAGGGGCGCTCGGATATGGGTCAGGACTATTGGGGAATCTTTCCTTTCTACGGGTTTTCTTACCGACGTTTTGGAGTCGACTCGAACAGGTTTTTTCTGTTTCCGCTCTATTACGAGAGTGAAGATGACGGAGCGTTTACACAAAGATTTCTTTGGCCAATAGGAACATATTCCAAAAGTCCGGCACGTGACACACTCAAGGTGTGGCCTTTGTTCGGCAGGGATTCCATTCGAAACGATTACCACAACAGGTTCTTTCTGTGGCCTCTATTTCAGGCGACAGACAAATATCCAAACACGGAACAGTTCACATCGTTCAGGGCCATGCCCTTTCCGCTTTACATGACCTATGAAACGGCCTACGCAGCGAATGTGGATGTCCTGTGGCCTTTCATAAGTTATTATCATCATTATCAGTCTGGTCATAAAAGATACAGTTTCAGACCATTTTTCACATATGGGTCAGGCGGCGGAATTGATGAGTTAAATCTCTTCTACGTCTACAGTTACAAGAAAGACCGTAACAAAGGACACGAATATGGTGGAACGGGTGATGGGTTCATCTCAGTAGGTAAAGAAGAGGTGATGACTGAGCAAAGATTTCTTTTTTTTAGCCGTATTCAGAAACTTTACCGCAAAGGGACGCTTGTTTCCGCAAAATACCGGTTCTGGCCTTTTGCCGAATATTCGTGGGATATCGAAAAAGGCAGTTATCTGAAAGTCCCTGAAATAATTCCCGTAAGAAATGACTGGTGGGATTTAAACCTTGGAAGATTTCTCAGACTCATCGACTGGAGAGACACTCCGATATCAACCGAAGTAAGTCTTGTCTTTGGATTGAGCAGAAAGAACCGGCTTAAAGATTGCCCTCACATCGACAAACCACCCAAACCGGGAGACGATGATTGGGGAGAACTCATATCCGGCGCCTTTGGCCGAAACTGACAGACGCAACCTTTGCGTGGCGGTGTCGCTCCGAATACGCCTGGAGATCCAGACTAGACTTGTCGATGCTTTACATTTTGCAAGGGACATAAAAAAGGCGGCCCCTGATAGGGGTCGCCTTTTGTTTTTCAGGCTATTTCATCGCCTGAGATTATTTGTGATCGTGGTGATCTTCCTTCGTGCCATAGCCAAATATCATGGCCTTGAAGTTTTCACTGACCGTCTCACCTGTGGTGGCAAGGTACATGTGAGCCACAAGGAAGGCCGCGAACAGGGCCGCAAGTATCAAGTGAATCAGAGCCAGGATTTTCAGACCGCCGATGGCGGCGATTATCCCACCAAAACATTCAGGATACATATAGAGGACACCGCTGATGAGCAGTATCGGCAAAAAGAGCAACTGGAACTGCATATAGGCTATTTTCTGCAATGGGTTGAACTTGTTGTCTTCCGATGGCGCATAAGGATGAGGCTCATGCTTGAATATACCGTATCCATAGAACTTGGCCTGCTTGATCATCCCTACCGGAATTTCACCCTTCCTCGGGAAATAGTGCGAAATTCTTCCGGAAATGATCACATAAATGATCCATGACACGTAGGATATCACTGCTGCCCATCCAAACCAGTTGTGAACGTTGATACCCCACTGGAACCAACCGGGGAAGCGTTCAGGCCAATGTATCAGGATGCCTGTGAAAATCAGCATGATGATGCACAGAGCCTGGAACCAGTGCCAGATTCTTTCAAACACGGGATGAAGATAAATTTTCTCATCAGAGCCATGATGTGGGCCCTTGCGTCTGGTCAAAATCCTGATACCGCCATGTAGGACAGGAAGTGCGAATGTGCCAAGAACAACCAGGATCAAAAGTGTGTCCAGCGCAGGGATCCTGTGAGCGCCGATGACATAGCTGAAACGTTCGAACAGGTCGCTGTTGATAAAAGAAGTCTGGGCCAAATAGGTGAATAGATCGACCGGCGGGGCTTTCTTCTCAGACAGTATGGTGTCACGCTGGTGACATTGCTCACAACCGACAATTTTGTCACGACCGGCGGGAATGTTGTGGACGCCCGGCTTCTCACCCCTGTGGCACAGCATACAATCCAGTTTCATGTGGCTTGCAAATGCGTTCAGATTAGCGTGGACCTTCTGGTTATCGATTCCATAGGCTTTGTGACAATCCAGACAGACCTTTTTCTTGAAATCTTTGTCGTAATTCGATTGGGCAGTGCCGTAATGAACGTCGTGACATCCGAAGCACGGTGGCGCCTTCGGCCCAAGTTTGTCCCCGTGGGCGCTGGCCTTTATGCTGGTGACTGAATCTTCGTGACATTCCATGCAATCAACCGGGGTCAGTCGCTGGTTGTGGGGAGCTTCTGTGGCATCCTTGTGACATCCGACACAAGTTATGTCCTTATGGATGCTGTTGGCGTATTTTGCCTCGTCAATTGAAAGGTTTAACCCACCAAATATGAAGGGCGGGCGTTTCCTCGGTTCAGCGGGCTTGTCTGCCACATTGACCTGATCGGCCAGTTCTTCTTTGGTCATTTTGAGAATGTCAGGGTTGTGACAGGCTATACACGATTGATCATCAGGTTGGGAGGAAGATTTTGATTCAGCCTTGGGTTCTTCTTTTGGCGCCTGTTTTGTCTGCGCCTGCTCTTCGGGCTTTACTTCCGGAGCTTTCTCAACCGCCGGTTGAGTAGTTTCCTGGGCAAAACTGTCTGTTGAAGAGCAATGCAAACAAAATCCGCCACTCAAGACACCTATCGAAAAAATAATCAGCCAAATCCAAGTCTTCGAGCCTTGACTTCTTTGTTTCATTGTTAGCTCCTTGAAATAATAGAACTGCTCAATAAGGAATTAATGTCGAATCGCTGTGAGATTAAGTAGGGACTAGTTATAAACTAATACACTTGCCGGTTAATAAAGGTCAAGCTCTTTACAACTAAAAAAGCCCCTTGAGAAAAAGGGGCTTTTTTGAAAACATGTCAACCGGAAAAGTTGTCAGAAACTATTTTTCTTTTTTCTCATGACATTTGGCGCAAGCTATCGGCCCGGTCGGTTTGTTATCGGCTTTGACCTTCTTGTGGCAGTTCACACAATTATCATGGTAAGCCTTCTCTAGTTTAGGCATTTTACCATCGGCTTCCAGCTTGTGACATGCTCCGCACTTCTGGACTTCATCGCCTTCTTTCCAAACGTTCTTGCCATCTTTGAAAACGTGATGACAATCGGCGCATTTAATTGCCTTGTGTTTGGCGTGAGGGAATTTTACCGGTCCTTGCTTGAATTCCTTGAAGACGTCTTTCGAATGGATCATGATGTCGCCTTCAGGAGCCTTGGTGGCCGCAAAAGCAATGGAAAAAGCCGCACAAACCACCACTGTCAACGCTAACGTCAGGAAAATCTTAACCTTACTGTGCATCATCAGGCCTCCACATTTTTTAATACAGAAAACGAACGACATTAAAAATGAGGCTAGTTTAATAGCCTAAAGCATAATAGTTAGCACATACCTGACCCTAGTTCAATGGTTTTTTGGATATATTGGACCTGAAATGCAGTTACATGGGTGTAGCGGCAACTCCGAGCTTCCCAAGTTCGACGAGCACTTGATCCACCAACGCTGGAACCCGGGATTCAATTGTAGGGGTCAACTGCAGGCCATAAGCAGATATATCCTCGGGCTCTATTCCTATCACAACAACAGTTTGCGGGGCTTGATCCAGAAGCGCGCAAAGATTTAGAGCCTCGATGAGATCACTGTCATGAGCGGATTGCTTCAGCCTGAGTCCCTTGGGCAGGTCATCCTTTTCCAGCCTGTATATTGACCCTGGCTCACATTTTCCCAATACGGCGTCAATCACAACAAGACGATCTGCTTCCTGAAGGGTTGGCAGCAGCCACAGGCCCTGTGTCCCACCGTCCACCAGCCTCACATTGGACGGGAAAGTGAATTTTTTCTTCAGTTCCTCAACTACTCTGACTCCAACTCCTTCATCCTTGAGCAAAGTGTTGCCAACACCTAGAACCACTATTTTATCTTCTGACATTTTTCTTTATTTCTTCCTCGAGAAAAAGCCCCGTTTTTTGGGGTTGACCTTAACCCCCTCAATTTCAGCCAACTTTCTCAATATATCTTCATGATCTTTAGTAAGATCCTTGGGAGTCTCGACATAGACAACGGCTATCAAATCGCCGCGTCCCCTTCCCCGCAGATGTGGAACTCCCTTGGCCTGCAGTCTCAGGTTCTGACCGGATTGAGTGCTTCTGGGTATATCAAGCTCCTCTTTACCCTCCAGAGTGGGAATTTCAATTTTTCCACCGAGAGCGGCCAGACTATACGTTATGGGAACGCCTACCACGATGTCGTCGCCTTCACGCCTGAAAGTTTCATGGCGTTTCACGTTTATGAAGACGTAGAGATCACCGGGAGGAGCGCCTGGATCACCCGGTTCGCCTTCGCCAGATAGTCTGAGCCTCGAACCCGTCTCTACTCCGGCAGGTATTTTAAGGGTGAGCTTCTTTGATGTAAGTATTCGCCCTACCCCACGACATTTTTCGCACGGATCCTTGATTTCCGTTCCGCTCCCCTGACACTTGGGACAAGTGGTGCTGATGGAGAAGAAACCCTGAGATCGTGTCACCTGGCCTCGACCACCACATGCGGAACATACAGACGGCGCCGAGCCGCCCTTCGTTCCCTGGCCGCGACAGTCATCACAAACCTCATGTCGAGAAACCTCGACCTCGGTTTCCTTTCCAAAGACTGCTTCCATGAATTCTATGGTCATTTCCAAGCGGAGGTCGGCGCCACGTCTCACAACGTTTCTACGACCTCTGGACGATCCAAAACCAAAAAATTCCTCGAAGATATCCCCAAATGAAGAGAAAACATCCTCAAAATTCCTGAAACCCTGAAAACCGGACTGTTGTAGGCCTTCATGTCCGTAACGGTCATAAATCTGACGTTTTTCAGCGTCACTCAGGACTTCGTATGCCTCAGCGGCCTCCTTGAACTTTTCTTCGGATTCCTTGTTCCCCTTGTTTCTATCCGGATGGTGGAGCAAGGCCAGCTTCCTGTAGGACTTCTTTATTTCCTCACCGGTGGCAGTTTTGCTCACCTCAAGGATCTCGTAGTAATCACGCTTTATCATGGATTAAACTCTTGACGCACGTTTGATGATCAGGCCACTAACAAATTGCAACCCATTCATAAATGGTCACTGATTTGTGATTTGTCACTCCCTGATCTGATTTTTTATGCGGATTTTTTTGCCTTCGCTTTTTCAGCGCAGGAGTCCAGTTCACCTTCTTTGGTCAGCATATTGATTATACACTTTGTTCTGAACTGGCAGTAAATTTTGGGACTGTGACAGCATGCGCATTCTTCGCACATACGAACACCATCTTTTTCACAAAAAAACACCCCGTCTCTATCGGGGTGCCGATAACAAGCATCCATTCTTGCACCTTCATCACGGTTTCCGAAACACCGTGTAACAATTTTCAATATGTTCCCGGATCGAATGACCTTTCTAAAGCGGGCTTATCACGTCCATTCGTCAATCAGGACATTGAGGCGACTCAGGGCATTCGCCACGGGCCATGTCATTTTATTCCGGTATCTGCGTCATTTTTCCGATCCTTAGTTCATGGACCGGGATTATAATATCAGCAGTCTGCTTGATGCGGTTCATACTGTCATAAGCCTCAATGGTGTTCAAGAGCACTCCCGGGAGAATGACATTTCCTGAACTGGGGAAATTATCATCACAGCAGCACAAACCGGTGATTACGGCCTTGCCTTTATTTGTATTCACTACAACGGACTGTCCGCCGGGTGTATGCCCAGGCGTAAGCATGACATTGATGCCGTCCAGAATTTCCGCATCCCCGTCCACGGTCCTGATGTTCACTCCATCGAGCACATCCGGGTAATATCTGTGATCAACAGGGTGAGGATTCATGCAGAATTCCAGTTCACGTTTTTGAACGTAAACTTCGGCATTTGAACATAATGAGTCATTCTCGCAATGATCATTGTGTAAATGCGTGTGAATCACAATGTCAACATCTTCCGGCTTCCAGCCAATGGTTTCCAGAGCTTCTTCAAACTGCATCACCGGAAAACCCGTTCTCTGCTCCAGATCATCCGGGGCAATAAAATCCTCAACTCCCGTGTCAACCAGAATCTTCCTGTCGCCTCCGAGGATTGCAAACACGTAAATAGGCAACACAATTCTCTTACCGTAAGAACGTTGATAAGTTAATATCCCCTGATCGGTCTCGTTGAAACCGACGGCCAACGGATGGATAGTGTAGGTGGCGCTCATTCTCACTCTCGCTTGTTGATTCTAATTCTACACTGAATAATTACGGCTAAAAACAGACTAAGCCCATTTTTGCCGAATCGCAGCAGGTGATTTGCATAAATGGTTTTACGTAACCCTGTTCTTTTAAGGATCGATGTTCAGGACACCGGGAATTCACCTGATCGATGTGCCCTATATGTACATGTTTTCTCTCTTCTCGCGTCCGATAGTAGAAGTGGGAGTCACTCCATAGTTGTGTCCGGGCAGAACGATAGTGTCTTCAGGTAGTGAAAACAGTTTGTTCCTGATGGTGTCCTGAAGCACGGAGAAAGACCCGCCCGGCAGGTCAGTGCGTCCGACCCCGCCGACAAACAGTGTGTCGCCGGTGATTATGTGCCCTGGAAAAAGCAGACAAATTCCCCCGACAGTATGCCCTGGGGTGTGCATGACTTCGACCGACCTATCGCCGAACACTATGGAATCCTTATCTTTGAGCAATAGTGTAGCCGGCGGAGAAGGTTCTGCGCCGAACATTGCAAGCATTCCCATATTCGGGTGAGCCAAGGCGTCCGCTTCAAGTTCATGGATGGCTATGGGGGCGCCTGTAACCCGGTGCATTTCTTTGTTCCCAGCTATGTGATCGACATGCGAGTGCGTGTTCACAATGTACTTTATGCTGGTTATGCCACTGTCTTTAGCAGCTTTCAAAACCGGGGCCGAAGGTCCGCCCGGATCAATCACGATCCCCTCTCCTGTCTTGGGATCCCCAAGCAGGTAGCAAAATATCTCAAATCCACCGATTTGTATCTGTTGTAATATCACTTATCCCTCCGTGAACCTGACACCGCAGGTGGTTGATACAGGCAATAAGGCTCCTCAGACATGTAGGAGCCCGAATTTTCGTAGGCTCTGGCCCGGCATCCCCCACAAAAACCCAGATAATCGCATTTCCCGCATTTGCCGGTCAACATGCTGAATGTCCTGAGGTCTTTGAACAACCCTGCGGTCTCCCAGAGTTCGGAGAATGAGTTGTTTCGCACTGATCCGGCCTGAACATCAAAATATCCGCATGGTTGTAATTCGCCGATATGAGATACGAAACAAAAGGAAAGACCGCCCAGGCAACCACGCGTCCTGGCATTGAGCCCAAAATTTACCTCGTCAACCTTGACTCCTTCAATGGCGGCCTGTTGACGCATGATACGATAGTATTGGGGGGCGCATGTCGCTTTTGTTTCCAGTTTCGTTTTTCGTCCGAGTTCATAGAATTCCAGAAGTGACTCCTCATATTCCTTAGGCCCCATCTCTTCTCCGGACATATCACGGGCGCGACCTGTCGGCACCAGAAGAAATACATGGAACGCCACTGCCCCAACACGCTCGGCCAGATTCATGATGTCAGCCAACTGATGTCTGTTGCGCTTTGTGAGTGTGGTGTTTATCTGAACGCCTACACCAAAGGAGCGTAAATGTTCTATTCCCTTCAAAGAGGCGTCGAATGCTCCGGGAATTTTCCTGAACTCATCGTGTTCACGAGCTGTGGCGCCATCAATGCTAATGCTGGCTCTTGGAATCCCGACTTTTGCAAGCTCCTTTGCGATAGAGTCATCAACGAGAACGCCGTTGGTGGCAATTACCGCCCTCAGGCCGGCCTTCACAGCATAATCGGCCAACTCAAAGAAGTCCGGTCTCAGCAACGGTTCCCCACCGGTCATGATGAGGATCGGAGCCCCTACTTCTCTAATTCCATCTATTAAATTCTTGCCTTCTGACGTTGTTAACTGATTGGGGTCAGCCTCGGGACATGCGCCTGCCCGACAATGTATGCAGTTCAGATTACATGCCCTGGTCATCTCCCAAGCGACCAGCCTCAATTCAAACCGTTTCACTTTTTCCTCTTGTTAGGGCTTTCTTGCATCAAACGAGCCGCCTCTAACGCATGATACGTGATTATCAGATCGGCTCCTGCGCGCTTGATGGACGTGAGCGTTTCCATCATGCATCGATCATAATCGATCCATCCTTTTTGAGCGGCCGCTTTGAGCATCGCGAACTCACCACTGACATTGTAAGCGGCTATCGGCAAGTCGAATGCGTTTCGCACACGCCATATTACATCCAGGTACGGCAGAGCAGGCTTCACCATGACTATGTCGGCGCCCTCGTCCACATCCATGCCCACTTCCCTGATGGCCTCATCGGAATTCGCCGGATCCATCTGGTAGGCTCGACGGTCTCCGTGTTTGGGGGCCGATTGCGCTGCGTCCCTGAAAGGACCGTAAAAACCTGAGCAATATTTTGCGGAATAAGCCATGATTGGTGTCAGTTCATGACCGGCCTCGTCGAGCGCTTCCCGAATTGCGCCTACCCTTCCATCCATCATATCGGAGGGGGCTACCATGTCTGCGCCGGCAGTGGCATGAGACACGGCTACTCTGGCGAGAAGGTCCAGCGTGGAATCGTTATCGACCTCGTCCTTGATCAGAACGCCGCAATGGCCATGATCAGTGTATTCACACAAACAGACGTCGGTGATGACGATCAAGTCAGGATATGCGTTCTTGACCTGCCTGACTGCCCTCTGAACAATGCCCTCCCGGGAATAACCCTCCGAGCCTACCGGGTCCTTTTTGGCCGGGATGCCGAAAAGTATTATTGCGGGAATGCCTCTGTCTACAGGCTCTCTCAGGTCCTTGATCAGAGAATCAGGCGATAACTGAAAATGACCCGGCATTGAATCAACAGGATTTTTTACGCCTTTTCCCGACACACAAAAAAAAGGTAAGATAAAGTCCTTAACATTGAGTTCGGTTTCGCGAATCATTGATCGCAAAGCCTCTGTTCTTCTCATCCGTCGGGGTCTATATTCGGGGAAACGCATGACATCTCCATTCGTTGTCATTCTTTAAAGAATGTATAAGCCTGATTCACGGGCGTGTCAATCTATCATGGTTTTCCGTATAGTCCGGTTAAGAAGCCACAAATCATAGATGAACGGTGATGTGAAAATGTTACAGGATAAACGCGTATCGAGGATTATGTCGGGAAAATGCCTTTTCGTTTTCGCCCATCCGGATGATGACTCATTCATAAGCGGAACAATCGCTCGCCTCTTATCAGATGGGGTTGAAGTCCATTGTGTCTGGTTGACATCCGGCGGTTATATGGGTGGCTCAGTAAAACGTGAGAAAGAGCTTTTTGCCGCAGCGGAAATATTGGGCCTGAAACGTTCCCGGATCAACCTTCTGAGACTACCTGACCTGGGACTGATCCATAACCTGAAACGGGCCGTTGAGCTATTAGCCGGTATCTGCCGGGCCGTGAACCCTCAGATCGTTTATGTGACGGCTTTTGAGGGAGGCCACCCAGACCATGACTGCGCAAATTTCGTGGTCTATGAGACCCGTAAAATAACGGGCTTGAATTTTGATATTATGGAATATCCACTTTACAACGGTTCCGGGAGTCTGCTCACCTGGCGCTGGCGAATCAACGCATTCCCCAATGATGACGGATTAATCACCCGGTTGCCTTTGACCTCGCAAGAAGTGGCTGTCAAACACCGTATCATGCAAACTTATTCAAGTCAGTGGATGTACATGATACCAGCCAGATTGGCCAGTTCCGAGAAAAAGATGGTAAAATCGGGTGAGCCGCAGCGTCTGTGTCCTGAACAACGTGACCACACCATCAAACCACACTCGGGAAAAATGAACTACGAGCGCTGGTTCAACGCTTTCATGAGAATAAGGTTTTCTGATTTCAGAAAGGCAGTGGAAAAAGCGAAAGGATAAATAATCTACGGATGGGCAGAATGACATGACCTAGCTCTGCTCCACCTCGGCGCGTTTCCTATTCGTTGATGGATCAGGACCTGTTTCTTGATGACAATTTTAACAGGAATTAGTTATTACTTCACGAGCTATTTGCTTTTTGAATGTAGAGGCGCTAGTTTCAAACGAATGGTATCAACAAATTTCTAGGGGTACCTATGGGATTGTCATTGCTTCCAGAGTATATAAAGGCCAACTTCGAATGCCACGAATGGAAACATGCCTGCGCCATCCTCAAATACGATTTCCCAAATGAATGGGATGACATTGTCGCTGTTCTGAAGCAGTTTAAAATGCGCAAGAGTTGGTTGTCCGTTGGAGGTGGGAGAAAATCAAAGGTCTCTGAGTTTATCGATTCTTTCTTGTTGCGGCGAGGGTGGCAGGAGAAGATGTTTGATACGTCGGTGATGGTCGATGACTTCAGGATGGATTCCCCTACCCATAAGGTTGACTGTTATAAGAACAAGGTGGCGCTTGAAATCGAATGGAACAATAAAGATCCTTTCTTTGATAGGGATCTAAATAACTTTCGTTTGTTGTTCGACTTAAGAGCCATAAGCGTTGGAGTAATTATAACTAGATCGGATGAACTCCAGGGACTTTTCGTGGAACTAGGGAGAGGAGCATCTTATGGCGCATCCACTACCCACATGTCAAAATTGCTACCTAGGATAGAGGGCGGGGGCGGAGGTGGATGTCCTTTGTTGGCGTTTGGTATCACAAAGAATTTATATGATGAGGAGGATTGAATGACATCAGATTCATCAGTCACGCAGGACTTCATTACCAATGTTAAAAGATTGAATTACCAAACTGTGTTGGCAGATCCTCCGTGGCAATTCGCTAATCGTACAGGAAAAATGGCTCCAGAACACAAAAGGCTTTCTCGGTATTCAACGCTTACGCTAAACGAAATCAAAGAAATTCCTGTGCAGGAAGTTGTCGATGCCCAATGCCACTTGTATTTGTGGGTTCCCAATGCTTTGCTGAGAGAAGGGCTCGATGTCATGGATGCCTGGGGCTTTAATTACAAGACTAACATTGTATGGCACAAAATTCGTAAGGACGGCGGCCCGGATGGAAGAGGAGTGGGCTTTTATTTTCGAAATACCACGGAATTGGTGTTGTTCGGGGTGCGGGGCAGGATGCGAACGCTACCTGCGGGAAGAAAGCAGGTCAACATCATCAAGAGTGTCAAAAGAGAACATTCCAGAAAACCGGATGAATTGTACCAACTGATTGAATCATGCAGCCCTGGGCCATATCTGGAGCTATTTGCCCGAGGTAAACTCGATGGTTGGGAACAGTGGGGGAACCAGGCCGAAGAATACAAGATATCGTGGACAACGTATTCTAACAATAGCCAAAACAGGAATGACAATTTGTCCTGGCTGGACGTCCAAGGATGATGTCCGTTCTCAATATACCATACTCTGCCTATTTGACAGAGAGGATGAGGATCCATGGCTCCCTATGTACATTTTACCCACCGATCAAAAGAAAGGCGGGTCGCATGATCAGCTTCCCGCCAGAATTTGTCTGCTACGAATAGGCTTCTATTCTTCATCCTCGCCACAGTCACAATTCGGGAGCATCCAACGAAAAACGGCCTGGACAGATCCGAAGTAGTTTGGCTCGGAATAGCCCATACGGGCGCACTTCCTCTGAGCTTCATCCTCATTCTGAACGGAAAAGTAGCTGGAGCATTTGTAACAGCCCTTCTCAGCAACGAATTTTCTGCATACCACAAATACTATGCTGTGCGCTGTAGCGGGCAGTCCAAACGAAATGAGAGTAACCACGACCAACAAAAACTTTCGCCACGTCTTCATCGTCTCCCTCCTGTTTTCGTTCAAATGTTCAAGGCCCTACTGTTCGAGTCAATTATCCATTTAGTCCGGCGCTTTGTCAAATTAACAGTTGCCTTCGCCACCATGTTGACAGATTTATTAGCCTGCGATAAAAAATTCTCATGAGCACAAATAACAAACCTGACACCAGATTTTTGATGGGGAATGAGGCCATAGCGCGTGGACTGATCGAGGCTGGCTGCTCGGTTGCCACAGCCTACCCTGGGACTCCGTCCTCAGAGGTCATGGAATCCCTTACCAGATGGAAAAAAGAGCTTCAAAGCCAAGTATATCTGGAGTGGTCGGTCAACGAGAAGATAGCTTTTGAGGTCGCCTACGGGGCCAGTCTGTCGGGAGCGCGATCGGCAGTAACCATGAAGATGGTAGGGCTCAATGTAGCCTCCGACGCATACCTAAGCGCCACCTACCTCGGCATTCGGGGCGGACTGGTACTGATCGTAGCTGATGACCCAGGCCCGCATTCTAGCCAGACTGAGCAGGATTCACGTTTCTTCGCATGGCTTGCAAAAGCGCCTGTCCTTGACCCTTCCACGCCACAGGAAGCTCTTGAAATGATTAAAAGGGCTTATGAGCTTTCTGAAAAATATGAAGTCCCAGTTATGCTGCGCCCCTGTCTAAGGGTTTGTCATGCCAGGCAGAATATAAAACTGAATGAACCGATCCAACCCGTCGATTGTGGCCCGTTCAAGAAGAACTGGACCAGGTGGGCCGCAATACCGAAGTTCAGGCTCACTCTACATGCGGAACTAAACAAGAAGCTGCAGACCATGACCGAGCAGGAGGTGGAGTGCTCGCCGTCACTGATTCATGAAGGTCTCAAGGGAGATTTGGCCATTATCACCAGTGGCTCGGTTGCGTCGCACGTAATAGATCTCGTGTCCGATGAGGAACTGTTCAAGAGTGCTAATGTTTTCAAGCTCAACATGCCCTTCCCTGCCAACGGTTCCGCATTACAGAACATTGTGGACACCCACAGAAAAACCCTCGTGATAGAAGAAACCTATCCCGTGATAGAACTCCAGGTGGCTGACCGACGCAAGCTGGTTGGACGACTCTCCGGCCTGGTTCCGCCTCAGGGAGAATTGACCCCCGAAGTAGTGGAAGATGTTATGCTCAGGGCGCTGGAGCTGCCCGCCAGGGTCAGGCCCGATGTTCAAATCATGGCCAGAAGGCCCTCTTTGTGCGCAGGCTGTCCTCACAGATCGGCCTTTTTCATGCTGCGTCAGGTTTTCGACAAGGGAATTTATCCCGGCGACATAGGATGTTACACTCTGGGAACAAACATGGGGGCTGTAGACACCTGCCTGTGCATGGGCGCATCCATTGGAATGGCGTCCGGATTCACACACGGCCCGGGAAGTGAGGCTTCCCCACAGGTGGTCGCCACAATAGGAGACTCGACCTTCTTTCATGCGGGAATCCCGGCTTTAATCAATGCAGTGCATACAAGGACATCTTTTACCCTTATTTTGATGGATAACAGCACAACGGCCATGACTGGAGGACAGGTCACTCCCGCCTCAGAACAACTGGCCGATGGCTCTCAGGCTTCCCCTATTAACATTGAAAACCTAATCAAGGCTTGCGGAGTGGGTTTTATCGAAGTCGTCGATCCTTATGATTACGAGCAAATGAGACAATCATTTGAAAGAGCGCGCGACTATTCCTTCGTAAACTCTTCAGGAGTCTCAGTCATAATAACCCGACGTCCCTGCATCAGAACCAGAGGGGTGGCGCTCTCTTCCGATCGTTACACGGTTCTGGACAACTGTGAAAGGTGCATGACTTGTGTCAGGGACCTTGAATGCCCAGCCATATCGTTTGTGAAAGAAACGAAAAGTGTTGTCATTGATCCTGACATGTGCTCTGGATGCGGATTTTGCGTTAGTGTTTGCCCATGTGGATCAATTACGAAGAAGGTTTCCCAATGAGTCAAATAGTATTATGTGGACGTGGTGGTCAGGGCATCGTTTTTTTGACAAGGCTGATCGGTGATATAGCCACTTCAAACGGGCTCAACGTGATATCGGCCGAAACACACGGCATGGCAGTTAGAGGCGGCTCCATCAATAGCTGCCTGAAAATAGGAAATTACAGGTCCTCACTGGTCCGCTGGGGAAAAGCCGATTTCCTGATTTCACTGGACGAGAATGAAACCGGCAACAACAAGCATTTTTTAAAGTCCGATGGCGTGATCCTTGAAAATTCCACTAAACCGTCTCAACCCGGAATATTTCGCATAGACGCTACCGGCATGGCCAGAACACTCGGCATGGTACAACTGGAAAATGTGGTAGCGTTGGGAATGGCGTCGAGCTTACCGGATTTTCCTTTGAGTCCGGATGAAATCAAACAGGGTTTGATGACGGATAAAAGGGAAAATGTCCGACAAATGAACATTAAGGCCCTCGAATCAGGAATAAAGGCGAATAGTGGCATAAGCGCACCATGAACCGGCGCAACGACTGTATGACGATCTTTTTATTGCACACAATTAATTACAATTGCTCAAAACCATGGAGGCCGCTTGAAAATTGAAGATGTTCTATTACAGTTAGCCGACAGGATACTGGATTTTGATGAGGCTTCACTGGCCCAACTTCAAGAGAAGTATCTTAACAAGGTTTCGGATTTTTCTCCCACAAGGGATTGGGAACGGTCCATAATTGTTTATTTTCTAATCAATTCAGTACGCGTGAAGAACAAGATATTCAATGACCGTGTGAGAGGCTCTCAAAACACGGATCCACTGAAAACAGCCAAGAACATGTTAAAAATAATAAAATAGGCTCGCCCTTTAACCTTTGTTTTATGATTTAGACACATATACCTGACTTTATGGACAATTAAAAAAAATTGGAACCTTTTTTTATATTGATTTTCTTATAAAAAAAAGTATAATAAGAATGTCCATCAATGGCTGTATCACATTTGTCGTTTTTGAAATTGGCGCCTATCAAGAGTCAATAGGGTATTGGTAATCTTATGTTTGAACAGCCGTGTCTGAAAGGAGAAGCGTCATGCCTAAAAGACGTAAATTCATAACTGGCTGCATGGTTGCCGCCCTAACCATGGCGCCTCAGATTGCATGTTTGTCTTTAGGACAGACCTATGACAATTCTTCATTGATGCAGGGCGGATCGGGCCAGGAAGGCTCTATGCCCCAGGCGTACTATCCCTATTGGCATAATTACCTGGACAATATGCAGCGTGAGGGTGGTTATTACGCAGTAACGGGTAATTATGGCGGCTCCCCCATCACCAGTTATTACCCTTCTTCTTCGTCCAGTTCCGCCATGAGCCCTGAAGTGACTCAACAGTCCAACATGTATTATAATCCGGCCGATTATTATGGCGCCCAGCAGCAGGCGGGTAATCAGCAGAATTATCAGGCTCCTCAACAGAGCTATCAGAGCGCTCCGCAGGCATATCAGGCCCCTCAGCAGACTTACCAGCAGGCGCCTACGGAAAGCTCCCAGAAACAGTCCAAGAAGAAGAGATCAACTGGACAGGCCGTTCAGCAGCAGCAACAATCGTATTATCCTCAACAGCAGGCAGGCTATCAGCAGCAGGCGTATCCACAGCAGAACTATGGGTATGGCCAGCAGCAATATCCACAGCAAGCCTATGGACAGCAACAGGCGCCACAACAACAGGCTTATGGACAGTATCCGCAGCAGCAGGCCACAGAAGACGGCTCATCAGGTTTGAGCGCTGATCCTTCGGTTCAGGCGGCCCAGCAGAAAGCGTACGATAGAGCAGTAGCCAGACAGAGGGCCGCAGAGTTGGCCGCCCAGCAACAGGCTGCCATGCAGGAGCTTCAGCAAACCCAGGCGCTATACGCAGCGGCACAGCAGAAACTGAAGGAACAGGAAGCCAGGCAGCGACAACTGCAGGATGAATACCACAAGAAATCGGTTGGCGAGGCGTATGAGGGTCTTAGAGCAGCTCAGCAGAGATATTACGAATTAATGGGAGTGAGCGGCGAATCCGGAACCGGCCCGGCCAGGCAGGCTCAACAGTCACAGATGGCGTCCCAGGCCCCTGCACAGTCATTGCAGTATCCCGGACAGCAGCCCTACCAGCAGCAGCCGATGGCGGCCGCTCAGCCTCAGACAGTTCCGGCTGGCGCTTACCCACAGGGTTATCCATCTGCGGCCCCTCAGCAGCAGGGCTATCCCCAGGCGGCCAATCCCGGTTTGACGGTCACGCCTCCAGGAAGCGCCACACCGCTGAGGATTCAGTCACAGCAGGAACAACAGCAACAGCAGCAAGAGTCCGGAGGCTTCTGGTCCACTCTCAAGGAAATCTTTTCACCGCCTACAACGGCTCCGATCCCAAATCAGCGCAGCATGTTCGACAACAAGAAAAGCGCTATGGATGACTAAGGTCACGGCGGACAAGAACAAAAAAGGCCCGGCTAATGCCGGGCTTTTTTTTTGAGTTAGGGCTTTATCCGGCGAATACGCCGGACAGCCTTTTCTGATGTGTTTAGCTCCTGTAAGTCTCCTGAATCATGTCGTTGAGATACCTTTCAGGATCGACCACGGCGGATTTGGGAATCTCGAATTCAGAGGCCCCGGTTCTTTCCATCACCAACTTCAGGCCATGATGGTAATTCTGGAATATTTTTCTGCAGACTATCAAGGGCTCCTCTGATCCGTCGATAGACAATCTTATCAGTTCTCTCAAAGCGTCATCCGCAAATCTTATTCTGATGCCGTAAATCCTGTCAAACTCATCCTCAAACGTTTTAACGTCTCTTTCGAGTTTCAGGTAGCGTTTGTAAACCGTTTCAGCGGACAGTCCCCTCTTGGTGGCTGATTCCACTACCAGCTCAAGGGCCTCTCTGGACAGGGAATGTCCATAACACTCGACGAATTCATCCGCCCGCGATTCCAGCTCGTTTAACAGTTCGTCTCTCTCTAACGCATCCACGTCGTCGAACAGTTCGCACCTGGATGGGTGGTATTCGTCTTTCAGAATCTGGGCTAGATACGGTCTTGGATCAAGAGCCAACTCTTTGGTGACGGTGAACCGCTTGACATCAGTTGATGGCAGAACTCTCTCAAATCCTACGAGAATTTTCTCTGCCACACTAATCAGGGCCCTGGCGCCGGTCTTTTCCTTGTGCGCCTCATGAGCCACTACCTTCAGAGCATCGTCCGTGAATCTGATGTCAATGTCATAGGACTTGAAATCCTGCCTTTTCGAGGTGACCACACTGGAATAGCGGTTCTTGAGAATCTTGTAGAGGTCGTCTTCGCTTAAATCTTCCAACACAGCCACTACAGGAATTCGACCGACAAATTCCGACTCGAAACCAAACTTGATCAAATCCTCGGCTTTGACTTCCTTAAAAAGGTCAGAGCGGTTTTCCTTCTTCTTGAGGGCCGCATTAAATCCAAGTCCTTTGGAAAACAATCTTTTGGAAATGATTTCATCCAGTCCGTTAAAAGCTCCGGACACTATAAAAAGAATGTCTTTAGTGTTGATGGTTCTCTTGAGTCTTTTTCCGGTTTTCTGGAAGTGGGCAGCGGCTTCCATCATAGAGATGGGATCATGCGCTACTTTTAAATCAACCTCTGTCTCCTCCATCGGCTTGAGAAGGTTTCTCTGAACGCCGGTCCGGGAAACATCCAGGCCGATTATGTTGCCGGATGAGGCTATCTTGTCAATTTCGTCGATGTAAATGATGCCGTACTTGGCCTTTTCTATGTCGCCATCGGCTTCCTGGACAAGGTCTCTGACAAGATCCTCGACATCCCCTCCCACGTAACCGGTTTCACTGAATTTAGTTGCGTCACCTTTTACAAATGGCACCCCTAGTTTCCTGGCAATCAGTTTGATCAAATAGGTTTTGCCGACACCGGTTGGGCCGATGAGCAGAATATTGTTCTTGATTCTACCGATACCTTCTCGATCTGAACTATCGCCGTGTTCCTGGAAATAGCGTATTCTATTGAAATGCGTGCATATCTTTGTAGCCAAAATTTCTTTGGCTTCGTCCTGTCTGATCACGTACCTGTCAAGATATTCATGCAGTTCGGCCGGCTTCATATCGAAACGCATCTGGTCAGGGGCTTTTTCAAGACTGGCCGCCTTGCCCTCTGAGGTTTCATCAACTCCGGGCCAGGGTCCAATTTGAGTCCCCATGATTCTGATCCGATTCCCATACTTTTCCGCAAGAAAATCATTTATTTCTTTTTCTATTTCCTTGGGGTCCGGTAAATTTGTGTCTTTCATGGAGTCTTCAATATTCATTTATGTTGACCTTTCAGTTAAAAACGCATCGTCGCATCTAATTGACCTGTTAACAATATAAGTAGTGTCATCACAGACGTCAATCTGGCCCCGCCCAATTACGAAACCATTCATGCCGGCAGACACACCGGTAAGCTCTATTCTTTTTATTTGTTGTTAATCTGGCCTGTTATCATTGACTCTTACTCGATGTATGTTGTACATTCGTTTCTCATCAATGAACATTCCCGCCTTTTTCTTTCCAACCGCTCTAACAAGGAGTGCGCACATGAAAAAAACAGGCAAACCCCATAATTTTGCTAATCCGGGGAAAATTGTAACCACGCCTGAATTTAATGGTGTGTTCGACCCCATGCGGGCCATTCAACAGGCTCCGACTGATTCATTCAACCACAAGATCGGCCCTGAAGAATACTCTCGTTTAGATCGCCTTTATAAAACCGTGCTCGAGTCGTCCAGAGACATAATTTCAACTATGACCCTGGATTTGAAATTCACCTATGTAAGTCCAAGAGTAACAGACGCTCTGGGATTCACCCCTGTGGAAATGCTTGGTCTTGGTGCCCTTGACTTTGTAACGCCCGAATCCAGGCCCCTTGTCAAATTTAACTTCGACAAGTGGCTTCAGAATTCAGGATCAATTACGGATCAGACTCAGAACTCATTGGTTATTGAAGTTCAGCAAATTTCAAAAAACGGCAAGAAATTGTGGACAGAGATGACGGGGTCATTCTTGCGCGACCAAGGGGGGGCCCCACTGGGCATTGTGGCGATCTGGCGTGACATTACAAAAAGAAAATTGTTGGAGCAGGAATTACGAAACGCTTATGAATCTCTGGAGGCTAAGGTTCTAGAGAGAACATCGGAACTAGAGTCCATTGACGAACAACTTCTTCTGGAGATTCACCGCAGACAGCAGGCCCAGCAAAAACTCACAGAGAGTGAGAACCGCTGCCAAGCCATTTTTCAGGCAGCTCAGGATTGCATATTCATTAAGGATAAAGAGCTTAGATATACTCACATAAACCCCGCAATGCTGGAACTTACAGCTAAGGCGCCTGATGAAATTCTGGGTAGACGTTTTGATGATGTTTACGGTAAGGACGGCGGACTTTCAATTGAAAACGCCGACTTACGAGCCCTTCAGGGGCAAACGGTAGAATCCGATTACACCCTGATCATGGAGGGTCGCAAGATTGTTTTGAACTGTATCAGGGTTCCAATACGCAACGAGCATGGCCAGGTTACCGGAGTATGCGGAATAGCCCGTAATATTACGGAGAGAATGGCCAGAACCGTTAAGAAAATTCCTCCTCCAATGAGGTATTCCTCCAAAATTTACAAGGCTACGTTGAAGGAAATTGAGCTGGTGGCGGGTACTGACAGTAATGTCCTGTTCTTGGGCGAGAGTGGAACAGGCAAAGATTACCTGGCAAAATATCTCCATGAACTGTCCAGACGCTCGATGGGGCCTTTTTTTGCAGTGAACTGCGCCGCTCTGCCGTCAACTCTGGCGGAATCTGAGCTATTCGGTCACGAATCGGGAGCCTTCACAGGATCAAAGACCAGGAAGCGCGGATTGCTCGAACTTGCGGAATCCGGCACACTACTGCTCAACGAGGTAGGAGAACTGGCTCCTGCTCTTCAGGCCAAGCTGTTGACATTCCTGGACACTAACGCTTTCACTCGTGTGGGTGGAGAAAAATTTGTCGAAGTCGATGCCAGGATTCTTGCAGCCACCAATAGAAACCTTGAGTATGAGGTTGAATCCGGAAACTTCAGGCGTGACCTGTTTTTTAGGCTAAACGTTTTCGCAATAGTGGTTCCGCCATTGAGGGAAAGGATTTCCGACCTGCCGATGTTGTGTGATGACATTATTGAGGGTTTGGTCCGAAAATTGGGACTCGGTAAAATTCCCGCCGTAGATGTCGGAGCCATGAGGATTCTGAAGGCTTATGCCTGGCCGGGCAATGTCCGGGAACTGAAAAATGTGCTTGAAAGGGCATTGATACTCTCAGAAACAGACAATATCAGGGAACGGGATTTGTCCGAATTAATGGCGCCGTTAAGAAGCGGAGACTCGGTATTCGGGAAAATGCGGATTTCAGGATCGAGGGGACCGGTGATAGATGACGCCGTTAGAGGCCTTCAGAAGGCTTTGATTCAGGAGTCCCTATTCAACCACAACGGTTGTGTGACCAGAGCGGCCTCCTCACTTGGAATGAGCCGAGACGCCCTTAAATATCTGATGAAAAAACTCGACCTGTCGCGAAAAAATACTGTCTGATTCCGGCCACGCCGGGTCATTCCGAATCGACGCCATAAAGGGCGCACATCACCTGATCCCGTTCAAAAGCCCCCCCTGCCCTGTAACGACAGCCTCCCCCACAATCATCGGCCGCTTCGCAGCCATTGCAGGCGGTAAGATTTATGGGAATGTGCTCAAGCCTCGTCCATGCGTCGCATAGACCACTCTCAACCCGCCCGAGCGCTCTATCGGGATATAATCCGCATCGACAGATCGTTCCGGAAGGCAACACTGCGGCCAGGTGTCTGCCACAGGTCCATCCCGCTGATGAACCGTGGTAGGAACCGCCGAATCCGTATTCCATTCTCTTCGCCGCCTCACTAAGTGGGACCGCCAACTCCGGGTGATCGGCAAAACGTCCTTTAACGCAGGGATAGTCTATGCTCCATTCACGGACACCCAAGCTCTCCATCAGCCTGGACATCTCGTCCCATTCATGCAGATTGCCCGAATGGATCATGGTAGCCACTGACAGGTCAAGGCCGGCGTTTCTGATCGATTGCATCGCTTTCAAGGCCGATTCATAAGCGCCGGAACCCCGTATCATTTCATGACCGGCTTTCATTCCATCCAGACTGATCTGAACCTCGTGAAAGTTCAGTGACGCGGCGAATTTGTCGTTGAAGAGCGACCCATTGCTGAGAAGCACAAATCGCAACGGAAATTTCGGTAAAACATCATTAAGTTGTTGGAAATGACGATAAAGGGTCGGCTCTCCTCCGCTCACCAAAACCCTCAATCCCTGCATGGCGCTAAACTCATTGAGTAAACCGTGTATGAGATTCTGTGGAAAGTCCTGGGATTGGTCTTCACCCAGATAGCAGTGAGCGCATTTCAGATTGCAACGATATGTGACCAGCCATTCAAGATAGCGAAGTGATGGAATAGGAGATTTCCCAGGAACCATTTTTTTTGGTTCGACCTGGCTGCTGAAATCTAACAGCCCTTCTTCGACGCAATAACTCAAAAAATCGCGTTCCGGGGCCAGAGTTCTAACCGTTTGGGTTCCGTCACATTTTTGCAGGAACTTAAAACCGTCCTCACTAAGTTCGTAAAGTTCGTCATTCCGAATGTGATAAACATAGAACTCTTCCTGGTTTTTCAAAGCAACGCCGTCGCTGACGCCCACGAACGCATCATCTCCCAGATTGTCATAGTTGGCCATGCGCACGTCTGAAAGGGTCAGCAGGCCTTTCTGGATCGCCTCGGAAAGGACGAGCAGCCC
Organism: uncultured Syntrophaceae bacterium; assembly: GCA_964628605.1. Lineage (GTDB taxonomy): Bacteria > Desulfobacterota > Desulfomonilia > Desulfomonilales > Desulfomonilaceae > CAITZA01. Next base: position 8,529 of record CAZVOU010000191.1, on the reverse strand, counting down.
ACCGCAGGGGAGGCAGTTTTCAGGTGGTTCCTCCGAAGTAAAATCACATCCGTCTATGTAAAAAGGACATGACCGGCAAACATTTGATCTGAGGAATTCTTGCAGGAAGGTAGGATCAAAAGCCTCTGAATCAAAATTTGTTTCGTTCAGAGGCTTTGTCCCTGAAAGATCCAACGCCAGGGTGAATCCCCGGCATCGTTCTTCTTCTTTTCGGTCTGGCTTGTAAAATGAGCAGTTGGCCCGGCAAATCCATTCATCCGGTCTGAGGTTTTCCATTGATCGTTTCCCAAAGACCGGATGAATCAGGGCCGGTCCGTGATTAGCAGGAAGCTTTGCACTTGCACATACCTTTGGACACTTTGGCTACTTTTTTGATCTTCATTGGGTTCCTCCAATAATTCTTTGATGACCTGACTAAAAAGTAGCTCGTCACTGGCCCGCTGTCAAACAAAAAAGCACATAACTATCCGACAAGATTAGATAAATTACACGGAAAATACTTTCATGACATTATACCAACACATACTGGTCGATCATGGCACCATGCGCAACCACCACAAGGATTGATGGCATTACTCTTGGGGACATATCCCGGCACGCGCATGGTCAATATCGCACAACCCATTGACTTTACACAATTAAACGGTTGATTAATAAAATCTCGACATTTTTTTATACTGGTCATTCTTTTTGAACAGGACTTTTGCTCATAAAACTTGGTCACATTTTTTTCAGTAACTGGTTCGCTGCGGTCAGCAAAGGGTCCCAGACCGGTGAAAAAGGAGGAGCGTAAGCCATATCGGACTGAAAAAATTCATCCAGCCTCATGCCTGCCTGCAGAGCAACAGCGAGAGAATTTATTCTGTGAGCGCATCCTTCACGACCGACCATAGAGCCTCCGAGCAATTTTCCGGTTTTTTTGTCTGCGACCAATTGAACCAGTATTGTTTGATTACCCTTGTGAGCATGGGCGCGCGACCTGCTTTTTATGACTTCGTCAACAGCGTCAAAGCCTTCTTTCAATGCTTCGTCGAGTGACAGGCCTGTTCTGGCGACCTCCATGTCCAACACCTTAAACACTGCGCTCCCGGCTATTCCCGGCAATTCAACCCTGGGCTCAACAAGATTGTCAGCGACGGCCCAACCGGCCCTGTTTGCCCTCAAAGCCAGGGGAATCCAAACCCTTTTCCCTGTCACGACATGGAAAGAATCTGCACAGTCTCCGGCTGCGAATATGTTGGGATCTGAAGTCTTGAGGGCTTTGTCAACGGCAATTGAGGATTTGGGGCCAAGCGCGATTCCGGCGTCTGCGGCTATCTCAGAATTTGGGATGACCCCGATGCTGACCAGAATCATGTCGGTGTCCATCTCGCCGCTGTCCGTAATGAGCCTCAATCCGGACGGAGTGGATTCTATGGAACGTAATTCAGAGCCGAAATGAAGTCCTATGCCTTTCTGGGTTAATTCCGAACTAACGGCGTCGGCCATTTCCTGTGGCAGATAAGGAATGAGCCTTTTGGACGGTTTAATCATATCGACCTGAATGCCTCTCTCATGAAAAGCCTCAGCCATTTCCAGGCCGATGTATCCCATTCCAATGATTATAACTTTCTTGACATTGTTTGAGGTTATGAAACTCTTTATGGAGCGACCGTCTTCAAGGGACTTCAAGGGCAAGACACCCTTCAGGTGAGAACCGGGAAGGTCGGGAATGATAGGTCTGGCGCCTGTCGCAATCAATAGCCGGTCGTAACTGATCTCTTCCAGATCTCCGGAGAGTCCCTGGTGTTGGACTATTCTGGCCGCCGGATCTATCGAAATAGCTCTTCTGCCCAATTTCAGGTCAATGTTCTGTTTAGATTTGAATACTTCGGCCTTCCTCACAATTAGATCATCCATTTCTCTTTCGGGCACGGCGATGTTGTAAGGCATCCCACACGCTGAGTAGGAAACATCCTGTGTCTGTTCGAGAACGGTGATGTTCAGATCGGAGTAATTCCTCCTCGCCTTTGATGCTGCGCTCATGCCCGCTGCGTCACCACCGATTACGACAAAATGCATTTAGGACCCCCTTTTTGAGAAAGTTTGGAGAAGAATTGGCAAATAACCCTTAAAAAAATAAAATGTTTCGTTCATTTGCCGGATTGGCATAAAACGGTATTTACTTCGGGTTTAGAATTGAAGGCAGACCCATACGGGCTGTCCAATCCATTTAAGTGATGATTAAAAAGGCTCAGTTAACAAGTTTCTTCAGAGCGAGCTTCAAGGCTGATTCCAGATCGATATCCGTTCCTTGTGTCTTGAGAATGTCCGAAGCCATGGACTCAGCGGTCTTTTCCTTATAACCCAGATTGACAAGAGACGAAATCAGGTCGGACTGTATATCGGTTTTCATCCCGGACAAAGCGGCAATAGGCCCATTAAAATGTGATTTATTTATTTTTTCCTTTAGCTCGAGGATTATTCTCTGGGCCGACTTTTTGCCGATTCCGGGCAAAGATGACAACTTCTGTGTGTCATTCCCCAGAACAGCTACCTTGAAATCATTTGGCGGAATGCCGGACAAAATATTCATCGATGTTTTAGGTCCGATTCCTGAAACACCGATCAGCATTTCGAAAAGGGTTTTTTCCTCTGGAGAGGCGAAACCGTAAAGCTCCAGGGAGTTTTCCCTGAGGGCAGTGTGAATATGCAGGAAAGCTTCACCATCGCGTGGCAGTGATTCGAGGGTGACCAAAGAAACCGACACATCGTATCCAACTCCCTGCACATCTACAATCACCCGGTTGATGCCTCGGCTGATTATTTTTCCTCTCAAGCAAGCTATCATTTCTTCACTTTTTCCGGGCGGGCTATGTGCGAGTGGTACAACGCCATGGCTAAAGCATCGGACTCGTCAGGTGAACGCAGGTCTTTCAGACCCAGGATCTTTGACACCATGAACATCACCTGTGATTTATCGGCGCGACCATACCCAGTAAGACCCTTTTTTATTTCGAGAGGACTATATTCAGCGACTTCGAGGCCGTTGGCTTCCCCAAGAGCCAGGATTACCCCTCTCGCCTGGGAGAGTTTTATGAGGCTCTGGCTGTTTGTCGCATAGAACAGTGACTCCACTACCATCGTGTCGGGCCTGTGAGCCTTGATGACCTCATCGAGTTCACAATGAAGGGCGTAAAGTCTCTTTGACTGCGAGGTGGTCTTAGGAGTTTTGATGACCCCCCCGGCCTTGAAACGGGTAAGAATGCCAACTTTTTCCAGGACTCCGTAACCCGTGACGACACTTCCCGGATCAACACCGATTATTACCACACCAAGTATCCTATGCTGCTGAACGTGAGAAAATGTATGTGTTCAATTAAGCCGACAACTTCATCATTTCTTCTTCTGAAATGTCGAAATTGGCATATACGTTCTGCAGGTCTTCATGATCGTCCAGCACATCCATCATTTTGAGCATTTGTTCTGCTTTTTTGCCATCAAGCTTCACGCTGTTCTGGGGGATCATTGTTATTGAGGCCTCTTCAATCTTCCAGCCCTGTTCTTCCACCGCTTTGCGCACAGTTTCAAACTCCGCTATCTCAGTGGTGATCTCAAACATTTCGTCATCCAGCTTCACATCTTGAGCGCCACTCTCCAGCGCAAGCTCCATTACCTGATCTTCAGTCAAACCCTGGACAGGAATGTCTATGACACCCTTTTTTTCAAAAATCCAGGCCACACATCCTGATTCACCCAGGTTACCGTTATATTTGTCGAAAATGTGTCTGATCTCCGCCACTGTTCTGTTTTTGTTGTCAGTCAGGGCTTCAACCAGCACTGCCACGCCTCCGGGCCCGTAACCTTCATAGGTAATTTCTTCGTAGGTTACACCCGCTATTTCTCCAGTTCCTCTCTTTATTGCACGCTCAATGTTGTCTTTGGGCATGTTGGCGTTTCTTGCGGCGGTCAGAACGGTGCGTAGCCTCGGATTACCTTCGGGGTCTCCGCCTCCCATTCTTGCCGCTATGGTAATTTCCTTAATGATTTTTGAGAATACCTTGCCCCTCTTGGCATCGGCTGCGCCCTTTTTGTGCTTGATGGTGCTCCATTTATTATGGCCCGACATTACTTCTACCCTCCGTTGGCTTCCTTTTTTAAAATGTCCCTAAAATTACCCCTGAGACCATTCCGGCATCAGGGAAAATTTGAATTTCGCAAATGATTTTTGTTGTTGCTTTTCAACCATATCATTTCATACATGATTTCTTGACTATCACGTATGCGACAATCTTTCAATATTCATGAAAAATATACGGGGTTAAATCAAGGCGCTTGCCAAAAATGGCCATGACTAGTAAACAGAGTAGCACATTTAAATGGATAGTGGTCAGATGCTGGAATTAATAGTAAACCGGAACACAAAAATTGTCATTCGTGAGGACACATGAGTTCTGAGCGCGTAACATCGGCAAGCGTGCTGCCTGAAGAAAATGAAAATGAATGGAGTCTTCGGCCACGCAGTTTGACCGAATATATAGGTCAGGAAAGGATTAAAGACAATCTTTCCCTGTTCATAGAAGCCGCAGCAAAACGTGGGGAAGCGCTGGATCACATTCTCTTTCACGGACCGCCGGGGCTGGGTAAGACGACTTTAGCGGGAATAATCGCACGGGAAATGGGAGCGCAGATGAGGACAACATCCGGACCCATTCTGGAAAAACCCGGAGACCTGGCAGCTATACTCACCAACCTCGAAGAACGTGATGTCCTGTTTATAGACGAAATACACAGACTATCCCCGGTAGTGGAAGAAATTCTCTACCCTGCATTGGAAGACTTCACCCTGGACATTTTGATAGGTCAGGGCCCTAGCGCACGAACCATTAAACTGGACATATCGCCTTTCACCCTGGTTGGCGCAACTACTAGAAGCGGCCTTCTCACAAATCCCCTCAGGGACAGATTCGGAGTCATATTTCACCTGGACTTTTACACTGATGGTGAACTCACTCAGATTGTTGAGAGGTCTGCACGAATACTGAGAGTGGACGTGGACAGGGAGGGCGCCTCCGAAATCGCTACAAGATCCCGATCGACGCCGAGAATTGCCAACAGACTCACCAGAAGAGTCAGAGACTTTGCTCAGGTGCGAGGCTCGGGTGTGATAGACAGAGAAACAGCCCGTAAGGCGCTGGACATGCTCGATGTCGATGCCTTCGGCCTTGACACCATGGATAGAAAGTTTCTGGAGACGATAATTATCAAGTTTGACGGTGGCCCTGTCGGAATAGAAACGCTTGCGGCGGCCATCGGCGAGGAAAAGGACACTCTCGAGGACGTCTATGAACCATACCTGGTGAAAGAAGGTTTTGTAGACAGGACACCGAGAGGTCGAACAGCTACTGCACGGGCATATCACCTGATCAAGAAAGCACGCTCCGGGTCATGAATCTGATTGTTCAAGTTACATCCTCCGGTCAATATTTTGTAGTCAGAGGCTGCCTATTGAGATGACCACAATTATCAACGTCCTGGATGAGACAGTAATCAACAGAATAGCGGCCGGTGAGGTCGTGGAAAGGCCGGCTTCCGTCGTAAAGGAACTGCTCGAAAATTCTATTGACGCAAAATCGACCTATATCAGTGTCGAGATCGAGAACGGAGGCAAAAAACTCATCCGGGTCAGGGATAACGGTGTCGGGATGTCCAATGACGACGCTTTCCTGGCTCTTGAGCGGCACGCAACCTCCAAGCTGAAAACAGAAAGAGATTTGATCGGCGTGCCGACAATGGGATTTCGTGGAGAAGCACTGGCAAGTATTGCGTCCGTATCCAGGCTCAGGCTGATAACCAAGGATGACTACGACTCCCAGGGTATGGATATCCTCATAGAAGGTGGAACTCTCAAGAAAGCGGACAGGATCGGGACAGGCAAAGGCACAGTCCTGGAAATCAGAAACCTCTTCTTTAATGCGCCGGTAAGGGCAAAGTACCTCAAGGGGAAAGCGCTAGAGGCCGGCCATGTTCACGAACTCATTCTTAAGGTCGCATTGGCCCACCCTTCAATAGGATTTAAATACTCAGAGGACGGCAGGATAAGGATTGAGTCTGCCCCTGTAAATGGGGTCCTGGACAGAATCAACAGCATCTTTTCGAAAGATGTTCGCGACAATCTGGTAGAGGTGGACCGGTCGGCGGATGCCATGCGCGTTCATGGATACGTCGCAAAGCCACCTTACGCCCGCTCGACAATGCGGTCGATCCTAGCCTTTGTGAATAAAAGGCCGGTCAAGGATAGACTTGTAAATTCTTCACTTAACAGGGCTTTTACCGGTTTAATGGAACGTGGGCGTTATCCCCTGGCAGTGCTGTTTATCGATGTGAACCCCGAGGATGTTGACGTGAACGTTCATCCTCAAAAGAGTGAAGTCCGTTTCTTCAACCCTTCGAAAGTCGCCAATCTCATTAATGACGCTGTCAGCGCCGCTCTTTACGAATCCCCTTATAGATCTCCCGGGTCTTTGAGCGCGTTTCACACAAGGTTCAACAAGGACGCCTTACCAAACGCCAGAAACATTCCTGTAGACCAGGCTGCTCCAGAGAGTTCGAGACCACCAACCAGACCAGAGCAACCGTACGCCTTCTTTACTGAAATGACCGCAGAAAAGAAAGAGCTTAGGGAGGAAGGCCTGCGTTATTCGGACCTGACAATCCTGGGGCGACTGCCTGATTCATTCATTGTGCTTCACGACGGGACAAAAATGGTCCTGCTCGACCACCATGCCGCCCACGAACGTCTAATATTTGACAGCCTGCTGACTGCAAAAAAACGCAAACAAACGGTGGAGTCACAGAATCTTCTGGTACCCAGGCTGGTAAGCCTGACCCCCGTTGAGGCCCGATCACTGCTGGAACATCAGCAGCTTTTAGAGGAATGCGGTATTATTTTCGAGGACTTTGGAGACAACGACTTCCTGGTGAAAGCCACGCCTGCCTGGATCAATGAAGATCAGGTCGAGGACCTCGTCACGGATATAGTCGGAACAACACTCGAAACAGGATTGAAACCGGATCGTGACAACATGGAGATCGAACTTTTCAAGACAATGGCGTGCAAGTCATCCGTTAAGGAGACTACCAGAATGAGCCATGACGAGATAAAGGCCCTGCTGGCGGACCTTGACGCCAACAATTCCCCTCGGGTATGCCCCCATGGTAGACCAATTACCCTTACGATAACATTTACAGAAATACGACGACGTCTGGGACGAACATCCTAAGGGATTTTCAGCAGATAATCTCAACCATTCTCTTCCCTAACGGTTGGAAATCAGCGAAGAACCATCTTTACCGGTTTTGCAAGGTTTATGTAGACACCGTTAGCCGTTTGGCCCCTGGTGGTGGTGCCCACGTACATTTTGAGCGTGTCTGAGAGCTGGGCCACTGTCTTGTTCAGTAGCCTGACACAGCCATGAGACTGTCCGGACCCAATACTCCACGGGGAGTTTGTTCCATGAATTCGGTAAGCTCCGGCGTCAACCATCTTTATCGGAGCAGCTACAACGTCCTCATCGTCCAAGGTCAATTCCGACCTCTTATTGGGCAGGGCTGAATACTTTGAGAACAAAGGCATCATGTGCCCACCATAAACATTCCTGCTTGCAACCTCTCCAGCGGCCCATTCCCTGTCCTGAGGAGGAATCCACCACGGCTTGTCGTCAAAAATTCTTATTATATAGAAAGTCCCTCTCGGGGTCGGGTACTCCGGGGATCCCAGCCCAGCTCTGCAGCTATACAGGAGATTCTTTTCCCCGTTATCCTTGAATCCGGACAATTCTACAGTGAAAGCAGCCTTGTCAACTTCAATTAGGAAATGATTGTAGAGGCTTAAGGGTTCTGAAGCCAGCTTGCCGAATGCGCCCAGCTTCTCATGAGAGTCTAGAACACTGATGGAATTTGCTGTCTGGTCAATGGCGGGAGAGAGAGACGCCAGCTTTACAAGTGAGTCGCTGATTATATCCACGGATGTAGCGCCGGGAAAAAGAAAGTCGTTTGGCGCATTCTTGTCAAAACCTGATTTGGCTACTGTCTGCGGCTTTGCTACACTAGCTGGATTAGAAGCAGTATTGCCTGATTCTCCTTCGTCCTGGAGTGGTCGGTCCAACGACGGCATGATCGAGGCCAACACCTTGTCTCTGGGAGCCGACGCCCCATCCACACCTGAAGAAGCCGACATGTCAGAGAGGCTTTGCATCAGTTCCCTGACAAAATTGTCACTGGCGTAGGTAGTGGTTGTGGATACTAAAAGCAGAGCCAAACAAACGGCAATGATCACTCTTCCCGAATTCCTGTTCCAACTCATCAGACAACCCTCATAAGAAAACACCTATCACAAGAATAGAGAAATTTCCGTCTTAGTCAAGACAATCAAAAACTCTATTTGACCTTGTGCGGTATAATTGGCACTATTATACTAAGTATCGAAAAACTAGTCTACCCCCAGCGCTCGTCATAGGGGCATGGACAGAGGAGCATGGATGAAAAACA
>CAZVOU010000190.1:0-3820 GCA_964628605.1 uncultured Syntrophaceae bacterium | reverse complement strand
GTGCTGGGCGAAGGGGTATGGGGGATGACTCAACGGACCAGAATAATTGATTAAAGGAAAGGTGATTGCAACAATGGGACGTGATTACAAGAGTGACAGGAATCTGGTTTTCTTTGATCTCGAAACACAGAAGAGCGCCGTTGAGGTTGGAGGCTGGGCCACTATATCGAAGCGGGGGTTGTCTCTTGCGGTAACCTATTCAGAAAACGACGGCTACAGAACCTTTAGGGAGAACGATGTAGACAAATTGGTCAGATATCTGACCAGCGCAGATGCAGTGGTGGGCTTCAACCATGTCGAGTTCGATTATGAAGTGCTGACCGCATACACGAGTGGAAATCTCAGAGCGCTGGAAAACATAGACATGTTGCTGCATATCCATGAAAAAACCGGGTTTAGGGTTTCGCTGGATCATCTTGCCAAGGTGTCACTGGGAAGAAAGAAATCATCTGATGGGCTGCAGGCGATTGAATGGTACAAACAGGGTAAAATGCAGCTCATTGAGGAATACTGCAGGGAAGACGTGGCCATAACTAGGGCATTGTATTACAGGGGGAGAGACAAAGGTCATGTTTCAATGATGAATCGCGGGAAAAGGGTCAATGTTGAGGTGGATTGGTAATAACAAAATCTGTCTCATTGTCGTTTATGTTGCAAACGATTCATATTCTTAGTCCTGGTCTACTTACTTGTGATCAAAAAGCATTCGTGTAGCTGGAAAATGGCTCACTACATCCGTGTTGCGTCGCATTAGAGCTTCATGTTCCAATTAGGTTGATAAAAGAGAACCGGACATGGAATGATCATTCATCAATTGAGCAGCCTAAGGGCCATTTGCCGGGGATTTGTTAGAGGTGAGTCATTTGTCGCTTTGATGAACTGACATCTTTTCTGAAGGCCGGAGAGAGTTGTTCTCTCTCCAACCCAACAGGGACAGCAATTTTTTAGCAGGAATATCTCATTGATCTGATGGGAAAATCTCCAAACAGGAAGACTTCGAGTTCTTCCTGAGAATCGACTGGCAGGACGTAATGACATTTGCCGCATTCATACTGGACATAGCCGCCGTCCAGCACGGACTTACCGAAATCGAGATAATAGTAATCGGTACAGATTTCGGTGATCAGGGTGGGATTGATCGTTATTTCTACCAGTTTGGAGCTTCCGCAGACAGGACATTTCCAGATCATAGATACTTCGCCTCCTTTTTGGTTGAATGGGAGAAAGTTAAAGAAAGGTATCTGGCGTGTTCAGAAGCAGTTCTAGAGCCTGATCAATTTCTGAATCACTATGTGAAGTTGGGAATTAAAATGCGGGGGATTTACGGACGATTGAAGGAAGGATTGGTTATCGTCACTCCGCTAGAATACCATAGATTCGTTCCAAGTCAAGCGATTTTCGGGAATTTTCCCAGTTTTTTCTGTTAACGAAGTCAACGATTTTCAGATAGGGGGTCATGGATGGATTATTTGCTGGTATTTGTTGGTGGGACCATCTTCGGAGTAGTTCTGGTACTGACTGTAGTCTGGTTGCGTCGTTCGCAGGAGCGAGAGCTGACACAGCAATTGTTCAACAGCATCGGAATGCGCGGTGGAGACGATGTCGAGCTGATTCTGGCGCGGGTCAGGGAATCATTTCAGGCATTGTCCCTGGAGGCGCTTTCTAAAAGCACGGACGAATTCCTGAAGTTGGCCGGTGAGCGTCTCAGTGGCCAGACCAAGCTGGGCGAGAATGATTTGGAGACAAAGAAGCAGCTTATTGACAGCACCCTAAATGTGATGAAAGAGGATCTGACGAAGCTAAGAGACGTCATAACCAACCTGGAGAAAGACAGAGAGCAGAAATTCGGCGAGGTTTCTACGCTAATAAGGAACACTGCAGAGGAAACGAGAAGGCTCCAGGATACTACCGCTGAACTTAAATCCACAATTTCGGGAACGAAAACCAGGGGTAGTTGGGGTGAAAGGATGGCCGAGGATGTTCTTAACATTCTGGGATTACAGGAAGGGATAAGCTACCGCAAACAGACAGCCATGGGTAACTCCACCTCTATTCCGGACTTCACCTTCTTTTTGCCTGAGGGTAAAATCATTAACATGGATGTGAAGTTTCCTCTTAATAATTACCAGAGATATATGGAATCTGATTTGGATTCAGAGAAAGAAAAATTCAAGACCGAGTTTCTCAAAGACGTGAAAAAGCGAATCAAGGAAGTGGGAAACCGGGGTTATATAGATCCGGTCCAGGGAACACTGGACTATCTGATAATTTTTATTCCCAATGAACAGGTTTTCTCTTTCATCAATCAGGAAGATGACAAGATGCTCGATGAGGCTTTACGCAACAAGGTCATTCTATGTTCGCCCCTCACTCTATATGGCATTCTTGCAGTTATCAGACAGGCGGTGTTGAACTTCAGACTTGAGAAAGCAACCGCGGAGATTGCCGAGCAGTTCGGTCTGTTCAGCAAGCAATGGGAAATGTTCGTGGCTGCATTTGAGAAAGTGGGCAAGAAAATAGAAGAGACTAAGAAGGAATTTGATGCTCTCCAGATAACCCGCGTCAATCAACTTGAAAAGCCTCTCAAACAGATTGAAATACTCAAGGATGCAGTTTCCGGCGTTGGCACGAATGACACTAAGATAGCGGAGTAGAATTCGTAGGGACCAGCCACGTCCTATACGGGAACGGTAGAATTATTGGACCAGAGCTCCGGCGCAGAGACCGGAGCTACTGACCAGAGAGATCGTGGGATGTCATTCCTTGAGCATTCGATTCACTTTGTGGCGCAGGCTTTCGGGCAGAATCATAACCAGTTTGAGCATGGCGCGAGACATTGCAACGTAGAGGAGATCTCTCGAGTTTTCTGAATCGAGTTCGTGTATGTCTGAAACTATGATGGCCTGGCTTTCGAGTCCTTTAAATGCGGCGATGGTGCAGAAATTTACTGAGTCCTTGTCAGGCGCCACCGGTTCCTTTGAGCTTATGTCGCAAATCTTGAATTTGATTTTCTTGAGTGAGTCGCCCAGATGGGACTTTTTCAGGGTGTAGCGTGACAGAATGGTAATTCCTGATCGGGGGATTCCATCCGAACCAAGTTCTCCAACAATCTTTCGCAACATTTCATGATGCTCATCCGGATCGGCATAATATTTATATTCAACCGGTGGTCCGGAGACTCGTGAAGCCATGTATGGGGGTTCATCAAATCCAGCGAGCCTGCAAGTGTCACGACCTATGTTTCGTGTGTTCCGGCAGTTTACGTTCAACGAATATTTCATATGGGCCGGCGCCCGTTTGTCCATTTCCTCCAGGAGTTGTTGACCCGACATGTAGGAAAATATTCGCTGGCTGAAAAGGTCACCGAAAAAAGCCCATCTGCCGCCAGCCAACCCACCTTGCAGGAGGCTGTCAATGACATCCAGATATGCAGGAAAAATCAGGTCCTGAGCTTCATCCATCACCAAGGTCTCGTACGGCTCTGAGTGTCCTTCTCCCAGGGCAAGTTCCGCATAGTATGGATAGAGTTCTCTGAAAAGAGCATTGGAGTCTCCTGTCCCGTGCACGAACACCTTGTCATTTTCCTGCCTGAATTCCTCGGAATATGAGGAAAGTGAAACCAGATCATCAATGTAGTGGTGGAACCTGTCGACCTTTACGAATTCCGAAAAACCGGAAAGATCGTCGGCAAGCTTTTGGGCGAGCAAGCGGTTGTAACAGAGGAAAAGTGTCCGGCGTCTTTCAAAGGCCTGCCTCCTGGCAAATTCAACTGCCAGAACGGTCTTACCGGTACCGGCTGCGCCAGTGAACAGGCATCTCT
>CAZVOU010000189.1:0-7297 GCA_964628605.1 uncultured Syntrophaceae bacterium | reverse complement strand
AGGCGTATTGATCGTCCTGAATGATGTCACTCGCATGAAGAAACTGGAAGTGATCAGAAGAGATTTTGTGGCAAATGTCTCTCATGAACTAAAAACTCCCATAACGTCCATAAAAGGTTTCCTGGAAACCCTGAAAGAGGGTGCAATCTCGGATCAGGAAAACGCAGTCCGTTTCCTCGACATTGCCATCAAGCATACTGACCGGCTCATAGCCATTATTGAAGACCTGCTGAGTCTGTCCAGGGTAGAGCAGGATGACGAGAAAGGGGTCATAGCTCTGGAAGCGGTTAAACTGGCTGACATTTTCGGGTCGGTTGACAGGGCTTTCAATCAAAAGGCCGTCATCTCGGGTATGACCACAAAGTACGAGGCGGACAAATCTTTAACAGCCTTGGGAAATGCCACGCTATTGGAACAGGCGGTGGGGAACCTGGTCGACAATGCCATCAAATACAGCCCTGCTAATGGCGCTGTCCTGGTCAAAGCAGTCCAGAGAGGCGCCCAGGTGGTCATAACCGTCTCCGACCAGGGAGCGGGTATAGCAAAGGAGCACCTTGGCAGAATATTTGAGAGATTTTACCGGGTAGACAAATCTCGGAGCCGTAAAGAGGGAGGAACCGGACTGGGATTGTCAATAGTGAAACATATCGTCACCGCACACAATGGAACGGTAAGCGTTACAAGCTCTCCCGGGGCCGGGAGTGTCTTCACTGTCATCATCCCGGCGTATCAGGACGCTTCGGCGGTTGAGACTGCATAGCGGAGAGAAACCCGCACCAATATGTTTGCAGTCTTGAGGCATGTCAAATCAGGCTAAATCCTGGTTTAACCATAGAGCAGACATGACTGCCTCTCTTTCTCAAATTCACCCAGTTCCTTTGCCCAGTGACTTTCCAGTTCCATTATCGGAACTCCGGATAGAACGGCGTCCGTAATTTGTTTGTCCCCGATGATCACATCAATGGGTCGCCTGTCAAACACGTACTCATACGGGCCTTCAAATAGTTCGAATTCCCTTCCGTGAGTCCTGGCGATAGCCGCTATCATAGCCAGGGAAGCCCGATAAGGCTTGAACTGGTTACGGTCAGTCACATGAATCTGAAAACCACGACACGTCTTTTTGGCAAATTTATTGAAGGTAGGGGTGAATGTCACTTCCCGGAGGGCCATCCCCGTGAGACAACTCCAATCCAGGCTGTTCAGGATGGATTCAACATCGAAATAAGGCGCCCCAAAAATCTCAAACGGGCGTGTGGTCCCCCTGCCCTCCGATAATTTTGTCCCCTCCAGCAACACCTGCCCCGGATAAACTATGGCCGTGTCAAGCGTGGGCATGTTCGGTGAAGGCATCGCCCAGGGTAACCCCGTCTCATCAAAATAAGTGTGTCTTGACCATCCTGTAGCCCGAATAACTTCCAGATTGCATCCGAGGCTATATTTCCCGTTGTAGTAGAGCATGAGTTCACCGAGTGTCATGCCATGCCTCATGGGTATCGGATGAGGCCCGACGAAAGACTCATAACCGGGCTTGATAACATTCCCCTCAACATCTCGCCCGTTTATAGGATTCGGACGGTCCAGAATCACCACTGATTTACCCTGGCCGGAACATACCTCCATCAAATACAGGACGGTGGTAGCAAAGGTATAGACCCTGGTTCCAATGTCCTGAATATCGACGATGACAGTATCGACATCCTTCAACATTTCCGGGGAGGGCCTTCTCGAGGCCTCATACAGGCTGTAGACCGGAATCCCATATTTTGGGTGGACCTCATGCGCAGACTCAATCATGTTGTCCTGCTCGGTTAGACCGACCCCGTGCTGTGGACCGAAAAGAGCCTTAAGCCGCCCTGGAAAGAGCGAACAGATGACATCGACAGCAGGGGTCAAGTCTGAACTGATGGACGCCTGATTGTAGAGCAGGCCCAGGTTTGTCCCGCCGCTCAGTAGTTGAGGGGACTCCCGCAGAACATCTAATCCGGTTTTTACCATGGAAATGTTACCGTACATGGCCCTGCTATTCCCATTTGTTTCCCCGGCCGCGCCTCAGCTCGTAAGTGTTGTTTCCCCAACTACTGACTATGACGGTCCGCTCACCGGGGCCACCGGTTACCATGTTGCTAACTATCCATGAAATGAGGCTGACAACTATGGATGCTATGAACGCCCACCAGAAGGAATCCACATGAAAACCAGGCACTATGGAACCTACGAACATGAACAGAAGGGCATTGATCACAAGCACAAAAAATCCCAGGGTCACCAGCGTCAAAGGAAGTGTCAGCAATATGAGCAACGGTCGCACAAGAGCGTTCAGAATGCCCAGTATTGCAGCGGCCAGAAGAGCCGAACCGATGTCATCGACTCTTACCCCGGAAAAAAGTTTGGGCAATATCAGAACAGCCACAGTAATGGTCAACCATCTAATTAAAAGACCGGGCATTTTTTATCCTCTCTGTCGAATCATTGAGCAGGTTTCAACTCTTTTCAGATTCCTTCATCTTTTTGACGAATGGCTCCAGCAAGTCAATAGGCACTGGGAATATTGTGGTGGAATTCTTCTCCGCGGCGACCTCGACCAGTGTCTGCAGGAAGCGCAGTTGCAGCGCCGTCGGTTCCTTGGCTATTATGGTGGCCGCCTCGGAGAGTTTGGCCGCCGCCTGGTATTCTCCCTCGGCATTGATGACTTTTGCCCGTCTTTCCCTCTCAGCCTCGGCCTGTCTTGCTATGGCTCTCTGCATCTCAGTGGGCAAGTCAATGTGCTTGACCTCGACCATAGAAACCTTAACGCCCCATGGACCGGTATGTCTGTCGAGTATCTCCTGGATTTCAAGATTTACCTTTTCTCTTTCCGCAAGCAGATCATCAAGTTCAGATTGGCCGCAAACGCTTCTGAGGGTCGTCTGGGCAAGCTGCGATGTCGCATAGAGGTAGTTTTCAACTTCTATGACCGCTTTAGTGGGGTCCATGACCCTAAAGTATATGACGGCGCTTACCTTAACCGAAACGTTGTCCCTAGTGATCACGTCTTGGGAAGGAACATCCATTGCAACCGTTCTCAGACTCACCCTGACCATTCTATCAATTACCGGCACCAGTATTATGAGACCCGGCCCCTTGTGATCTATTACCCGACCAAGCCTGAATATTACCCCGCGCTCATATTCGTTGAGCACCTTAATAGCCATAAAAAGGAAAACTACGACCAGGATTATTATTATTCCCAACGCATACATCATTACACCTCCTTGATTAACGGCCATTTATTAGCAAGCAAATCCGAAAAATGAACTGCTTTCATTCCTCAGAGGCCTTTACAGTGGATCATTGGTCACAAGAACATTTAGCTCATCCACCCTGATCACCCTCACCCTGGAGCCTTTAGGAATGAAAGAATCGGAATGAGCGTCCCAATACTCTCCATGAAGCGCTACCTTACCCGTTTTATCCAGGTCGGTGATCGCCACACCGTGCTCACCCACCAGTCCGTGCTCTCCCGTCCGGGGTTTCCTCATCAACGCTTTGACCACCAGTCCGAGCGCGAAAATGAAAAAGGACGACACTGCGGCCACGGTTGGAATTATTACCGCCCAGGAAACCCTCATCGCCACCTCGCCCGACTCAAAGAGCATGACCGAGCCGAGGGTCAGGCTTATTACAGCGCCTATGGTGAGCATACCGAATGACTGAAGTTTCAACTCCAGGATGAACAGGACCACCGACAACAGGATGAGCAGAATCCCTACATAGTTGACCGGCAGGACCTGCAGGGCAAAGAAAGAGAGTAAGAGACAGATTCCACCGGCGACTCCCGGGAAAATCATCCCCGGGTTATAAAGCTCCATCATTATGCCGATGCCGCCAATCATCATCAGAATGTAGGCCACGTTGGGGTTGGCGATGGCGTCCAGGATCCTGAACCTCATGCCGGGGGTGACTCGTTCCACACGAGCGCCTGCAGTTTTCAGCGTAAATTCCCTGTTATCTTTCGTGACTTTTCGCCCGTCCAACTGCTTTAGAAGATCTGGTATGGAATCGGCGACAATGTCGATCACTTTTATCTCAAGGGCTTCCTTGGAGGTGATGGAAACACTCTCCCTGATAGCCTTTTCAACCCAGTCGGCGTTGCGGCCCTTGCCCACAACTATTCCCCTGATATACGCCGTCAGGTCGTTGATGATCTTTTCCGACATGGATGGATCTATTTCCTGCCCACCGCCGCCAACAGGATGCGCAGCCCCTATGTTGGTCCCGGGGGCCATGGCCGCCACATCAGCGCACACCGTAATTAACGCCCCTGCTGATGACGCCGATGATCCGCTGGGCGCCACGTAAACAACCACCGGCACCCGGGCATTGATCATTTCCTTGATTATTGTCTTGGTGGTAGTCACCATTCCACCGGGAGTGTCCATCCTTATGATTACTGCCGAGGCGTGCTTGCTGTCGGCAAGCTCGATGCCCTTGATGATGTAATCCAGTAAGGCGGGATTGATGGTGCCGTCAATCTCAAGTTGATACACCAAAGGTGAGGCCGGGGCGCCTTGAGCCGATAGCTGGGAAACACCCGAGGAAACGCCCAAAATTGTCCCGACAATCAGTAAACAGAGATAGAATACTAATCTGAGTCTTTTCATGTTTTATTCCCCTGCCTTAGGTATTGGCAGATTGAGCAGAGACATGACCTGCTTCAGATCATCCCATGCCAGACCCTTGTATTTTCTGTCGTTGGGTCCCTGTCGTAGCAGGAATGACGGATGGAAGGTCGGCATCACGGGCACACCGTCCTTGTCTATGAACTTGCCCCTGTAAGCGCTCATTGGCCCCTGAAGACCGAACATCGACTTCAACGCCACTCTGCCGAGGGTCACTATAGCTTCAGGTTTAATAACTGAAATCTGGGCATCCAGAAATCCTATGCAATTGCTAACCTCATCATCCTCAGGATCGCGATTCTTGGGAGGACGGCATTTGACAATGTTTGCGATATAGACTTCGGAGCGGTCCAGTCCCATGGCCGCTATCATCTTTGTCAGCAGCTGCCCCGCTCTCCCCACGAAAGGCCGACCGGCGGCGTCTTCATCCCTGCCTGGGCCTTCACCGATGAACATCAGCCGGGCATCGGGATTGCCTTCACCAAAAACGATATTCGTCCGAGTTTCGTGCAACTTGCATCGTCGACAGTCGCCCATTTCATTGCGAATCTCTCCGAGGCCGTCTATTTCTGTTTCCAGTTTCTCCTCCGGAACGAACGCATACCTTAAACCCGAGTCTATCTGTAACTGAAGATAGCTCTTCAATGCGCTCAATGTGTCTTGAAATTCACTGGACATGCTATCCGTCTAAATTCTCACTTTAACGGGCATTGTGTCCGTCAGACCCTTGATTCATCGGCCAGGGCCAAACTTTCATCAAGTATTCTATCAGCCACCTGCTCTTTTGTCATGAGGTCCAGCCCTATTTGACGCCCCGTCCTGAATATTAGTTTAACTATGTTCGTGTCACAGTCAAAACCGGCGCCCGGCTGCGTTACGTCGTTCAGGACAATGAGGTCGAGGTTCTTGGAAGCCAGCTTGGACATGGCGTTCTCAACCGGGTCCGAAGTTTCCGCCGCAAATCCTACCAGGATCTGCCCCTTCCTTTTTTGCGCCCCAAGCTCCTTCAGTATGTCCGGATTGCGTTTAAGTCTTATTATACCATCGAAACCGTCTTTCTTGATCTTGGAATCCGCAACGTTATCCGAGCAGAAATCCGCTACTGCTGCGGCCTTGATTACGATGTCGCATGACGGCGCCAGCTCCATAACCTTTTCCATCATCTCTGCCGCCGTTTTAACCGGAAAATGTTCCACGCCTATAGGAACCGGCGCATTCATGGGGCCTGCGACCAGACTAACCCTTGCCCCGCGTAAATGGGCCCGACGCGCCAGCGCCACACCCATCTTGCCGGAAGACTTGTTGGTCATGTAACGCACCGGGTCGAGTGGTTCCTGAGTAGGGCCTGCTGTCACCAGCAGGTTCAGCCCGCTCAAATCCTTCGGGGCCAGAGTATGCTCCACACGTGAGAAAATGATCTCCGGCTCGGGCATCCTCCCCGGGCCACTCCATCCGCAGGCCAGAAATCCCGAATCCGGAGTCATTAAACGGTATCCCAGTGATTCCAGCTTCTGCAGGTTCTCCGTCACAACACGGTTCTCATACATGTTCACGTTCATGGATGGACAAATGATCACCGGACATTTCACCGCCAGAATTACCGTGGTGAGTAAATCGTCGGCTATGCCATTGGCCATTTTCCCGAGAAAGTTTGCCGTCGCCGGCGCTATCACAGCTATGTCCGCTTCATCGGCCAGTTTTATATGCTCAACCGACGGCTCACACAGGCTATCCCACATCCCCGTGTGGACCCTGTTTCCGCTCAGGGTCGCCAGCGTCAGTGGTGTGACGAAATGGGCGGCGTTCCGAGTCATAACTACATTCACATTCATCTCGGCCGTCGTCAGCAGTCTCACCAGCATCGGGATCTTATAAGCGGCTATCCCTCCGGTTACCCCAAGTAAAACGGATTTACCCATCAAGTTATCCTCCGATGATCGGCTCATTCAATTTCAGAACCATAAAACCAGATTGTCGAAAAGGCAGGCAACATACTTTCATGTTAAGTAATTCTTTTATATCAATAGGGTCAAACCCTGTCAATCGAGGGACATCTTCCCACTATGCGCCCCGTTTCACGAACAACCAAACATCACCATGATCTTAATGTGCAGGCGCCGCCGGGCGGAAAAACGCTCCGTCTTGATAAAAGCTGCTTTAAATGTTAGGGAATTCGGGTACCAGGCAATTGATACGAGACACCATGCAATCCTCAGTCAAATACATATTCTTCCTGATCCTCATTTGGGCGGTGTCCATAATTGTTGTGAACCCATTGGGAGAATTCATGGTCAATGACGACCATGCCTTCATCAAGAACCTGGAAACCCTGAGTCATGATGGTCAATTGGGTCCAACAGGCTGGGGACCGGAGCATGCCTCCGGGGGGCCTTCCCTGATCACACACCTTGCGTGGGGTTTACTGTTCACGAAATTGTTCGGCCACTCAATAACAGCATTGCGCTTCTCTATACTGTCGCTGGGGATACTAGGATCAGTCGGAATCTTTCTCATAGTCCGTTCTCTCATGGTTCCGGAGAAGCTCGCATTCATCGCTGCGCTGAGCCTGATGTTCAACCCCTTGTATTTTTCGCAATCCTTCACTTTCATGAGTGACATAACATTTACCAGCATAATCG
>CAZVOU010000188.1:0-8340 GCA_964628605.1 uncultured Syntrophaceae bacterium | reverse complement strand
GATGGGCCAAAAATATTCCATTAAACGATCATTGAATCGATCCAGCCATTTTAAAGCGTCTGTTCGCTCTGATGATATTCTCCGTTCTTGTCTGCATCAAGGATATTATTGCAGTAGCCGATATCCGCTTGCTATTTGTTTGTCCGGTCTTTATTTTAGGATAACAGCTTAAGCTAAAATAAAGGTATTTCTTATTTTAGGTTGGAGGAAATCAGTATGGAACGAGGGCATCAAGGCACATACGTGTCCACATCTGCTGTGGGTGAGACAATCCAGGCCTTCGTGCCTGCGCCTCTGCCACCACATCCTCCAATCGATTGGACTCCGGATTTACGGGCTAAGTTCGATCACGCTCTTCTGGCGCTCGGACGTTTGGACAGCGTATCAGACCTGTTGCCCGAAACCTCTCTGTTTATCTACATGTACGTGCGCAAGGAAGCGGTGCTCTCCTCGATGATCGAAGGAACTCAATCGTCACTGGCCGATCTGCTTCTGTTTGAATTGGATCAGCAACCGGGTGTTCCACTGGACGATGTCCGGGAAGTGAGCAATTATGTTGCCGCTTTGGACTATGGGCTTCGCCTTCTGGAGGAGGGGTTGCCTCTGTCTCTGAGACTCCTCCGCGAAATCCACGGTGTTCTTCTCTCCAAAGGTCGAGGCAGTGACCGTGCTCCTGGAGAATTCCGGCGCAGTCAGAACTGGATCGGGGGTTCAAGGCCGGGGAACGCTGTTTTCGTTCCACCTCCGCCACAAGCCGTTCTGGAGTGCATGAGCAGTCTCGAATTATTTCTGCACGACCGTCCAGAGCCGACCCCCGTCCTGCTCAAGGCTGCCTTGGCCCATGTGCAGTTTGAGACTATCCACCCGTTTCTGGATGGTAATGGTCGTCTGGGACGTTTGCTGATTACCCTGATGCTTTGTGATC
The DNA here is from genome assembly GCA_964628605.1 of uncultured Syntrophaceae bacterium. Classification (GTDB taxonomy): domain Bacteria; phylum Desulfobacterota; class Desulfomonilia; order Desulfomonilales; family Desulfomonilaceae; genus CAITZA01. The sequence goes on along the minus strand of CAZVOU010000188.1, from coordinate 7,415 downwards.
AGAAGATGTTGCGCAAGCCGTTACTCTATCTCAGCCTCTACTTCAAAACGCATCGCCGGTATTATTACGAACTGCTGAACACTGTTCGATTGACAGGCGACTGGGAAGCGTGGCTGGACTTCTTCGCCGAGGCTGTCATTGTAAGCGCCACTCAGGCGTTTGAGACTGCGCAGCATCTTGTTGATCTGGCGATGCAGGATCATGAGCGGATTCTAAAGTTGGGACGGCCGTCCCTATCCTGCTTGCAGGTCCATCGGGCTATGATGGAACGCCCGATCGCCACCTCGAGCTGGTTGGTAGAAAAGACAGGTATCACGCCGGCGACTGTAAACAGGGCCCTCGCCCACATGAAAAAACTGGGCATCGTGAAAGAACTGACTGCCAGGAAGCGTAACCGGCTGTTTAGTTATGAGGGATATTTCGAGATTATGAGTCGTGGTACGTAATAGCGCTGAATTAAAAATGTCATCAGATCTTCGATGAAGACTATCTTAAAACAAGGTTAGAATGTTTCTTTGGCCTTTCCTCTTGATTTTAGCAATCGAATGCCCTCGGCCGAAATGTTCCAATAACCCGGGCGAGGTACTTCAACCAATCTATCAGATAATAAACTGTAGGCAGCCGTTATTAAATTCTCATTGAACACCAAATAAAATCTAGACTGCCGATTTCTTATCTTTACTTCAGGAATGTTGAAGAATGATCCAACCCTTTTAATAGTATCATGAAGTTCGACCAGTTCTCCAAGGTTGAATATGATTTCTAACAGAGGGATTTTGATGTCAGCCGGGGATGGTATTTCTATCCTAGGTCCATTTTCGTTCATTAAAGATTCATTCTGTTTTATATCAGGTGAGTTCTCGTGCAGTGGCATGGTGGTTGTTTGTTTTTGAGAAATATTAGGCTTATTTCCGTATAAATCAGAAGTCGAATCATTTGTTGGATGGGAAGTGCCCGATTTGCCGATGCGACGGTTTCTGGATGAATTGACTTTTGAATTTGCTTTTACAACTTTTTCAAACTCACCTAGCGCCTGATGGATGTTTCCCCGAAAGTCTGCTGCTATAATAGAGTCTATCGGAGTGTATCTAAGGTCATCATCATTATGATTGATGGCACTTGGAGCCGCTAGATCGGATGCTATTTCACGGGCAATGAGTTGGTTGGTACCTTTGTAATCCAGCATACTGATTGTCTATCCTATATGGGCCGCAGTACGCTTATTTACTGGCTTCACTTTGGCTAACATAGTTGAAAAAGTAACCCCTCAGTTAAGCGCGGCATTCCCATGTCTGAACTACGGAATCATTGCATTTTTTGTGTTTTTGCCCCGAATAACTGAGGGGATACAGAATACCTTTTAGGGGCCTCAGGCCCGTACATGGTCAGGGCGGTCGCTCCGATAAAGCTCCGCCCTCTTTTAATATTAATCTATTCTGATAATTGCTCTACTCAGGTCGATATATTGTGAAAAAATTACCCCTTTACGGTCAGAATAATGTGAAAAATTACAATGCTAGGCTAGAAAGGGCATCAAGGTTGCGGAGGGTCAGCAGGAAGTTGTTGATTAGCCAGTCAAGAACGGAGTAAATATCCACGTGCAAAGCACGTGGCTTTGTATTTGCCCCCATAGGGGGCCTTGAGGCTTGCCCCCTGAAGGAGGCAAGCGTAGTTGTTCCCAGACTTCGAGCTAAAAATGCAGTTGTTCCTCGCAGCGCTCTTTTTCTTCCTGGTATTTTACATACTTGCGGATCATGTCCGCATCAAGACCCACTGTATCAACACAGTAGCCTCTAGCCCAAAAATGATTGCCCCAATAGGGTTTCTTCTTCATGTAAGGAAACTGCTTGAATACTCGAATTGCTGTTCGTCCCTTTATCGCACCCATAAACTCGGATATCGACACCTTTGGCGGCACCATGCAGATCAGGTGGACATGATCCGCCTGAATGTTCAGTTCCACCACTTCACATCCCATACGTCCACAAAAAATTTGGATGCAGTTGTGAACTTCTTGTTTTACCATCCCATCCAATATACGAAATCGATACTTAGGTACCCACACAACGTGATATTGGCAATGCCATATCGCATGTGATAGCTTACGGAACCTGCTCATCTGCTTCTCCTGTTTTCGAAGTTGCGGGAACAACTCGAATTCTAGAGTTAGCAGATGGGCTGTCTGCCGGCATAGCCTTCAGACTCTGACCACGTCCAGAGGACGTGGATTTCTAAGGCTAATTAAACTCTGTTATGGAAGTCGTGAAACTAAAAAATTGACCAGTTGAGTTATCAGACCTTGGATATGTCTTGTCTTTGTAACAGAACTTTTTTTTGGGGGCATTATTGCAAATACTGAGTTTTTTGTTTGAAGGATTTCATGGCTTCCTGATGCGCCATCAATTACTGGAAGCTACGCTTGTGTTAATGGCAGGCCTGATCGGAGCCCTGCTAGTGCGTCGGATGTCTATGAAAAGTCTAAAGTTTTTTCTGAATCGATACCACTTGGTTTTTGATGAAAACCTTACGAATTTGTTAATCAGACCTATCTGGATTTCCGTTATACTCGTATCGATCGATCAAGCAATCCCTTTCATGGTCGTCATTAAGCCTGAAACCAGAGAGTTCTCTAGAAACATGGTCGAGTCTTTTCTGATAATCATGTGGGCGGTAGCTTTATCAAGAATACTGAGGATTATGAGTCGCAAAGATTTCACTTCCCACCCTGACAAACATGAAGCCATACAGTTTTTCAGCAATCTGGGAATAGCCCTGGTGCTAGTAAATGCCTGCTTTGTCCTTTTAACGGTCTGGATGGTTGACATAACGCCATTGTTAGCTTCCGCGGGAGTCGCTGGGGTGGCGCTTGCGCTAGCTGCAAAAGATACACTTGCGAATTTCTTTGGCGGGATGAGCCTGTTTCTAGATCGGCCGTTTAAGAAAGGAGATTTTGTTGTTCTCGGGACAGGTGAACGGGGAGCTATTTCTGAAGTAGGTCTTCGCAGTACCAGGATCATTACCAAAGATGACATATCAATTTGTATTCCAAATTCACTGATCGCTAATTCAAAGATAATAAATGAGAGCGCTCCGGAGCCTCACCAGAGAGTTAGAATTAAGGTCGGGGTAGCTTATGGTTCAGATCTGGATGATGTGGAACATGCGCTCTTGACAGTTGCCACGAGTGAGAAGATGGTTCGTCCTGCTCCTGAGCCACGGGTTCGCTTCAGGGCCTTCGGTGATTCCAGTCTGGAATATGAATTGTTGTGTTGGGTTGGATCCGCCAGGGAAAGAGGTTTGGCAAGACACAAACTTAATAAAGCAATTTACGATCTGTTTAATTCCAAAGGCATCATTTTCCCATTTCCGCAACGTGAATTATATGTTAGAAATGCGGAGAGGAGTTAAGCCGCTATTCGGAATGACTGCTAAAATATATTTGACATGCGGGCCTGGAACTCAACTTTAATCACAATAAAATAGAGAGTAGGCGTCTTATGCAATGTGTTCAATGGGAACCGCTCTGTTCTTGAACCCATGTGGGTGATTTTCTTAAGCTGTTCTCGATTCAACGCTGTGGCCGTATTCATTAAGATATCCAGGAGATTTAAATGTTAGAAATACTTCCTCAGTCACAAGGTAAGATACTTGGCGTTCGTCTCACAGGCAAAGTATCCGATTCGGATTATGAAGAAATTTTTCTTCCAGCGCTGCAGAAGCTTATCGATAGATACGGAAAGGTGCGATGCGTCTATTTTATGGATTCTGGATTTGAAGGGTGGACTTTAGGCGCCATGTGGGATGATACAAAATTCGGTGTAAAGCATAAGAATGATTTCGAAAAGTGCGCCATCGTAGGCGGTCCAAAATGGGCTCAATGGGGTTCAAGACTGGTATCTCACTTGATGTCAGTGGATCTGCAAACCTTTTCTTCAGATCAGATAGATGAGGCGTGGAACTGGATCAAAACATAACTAGGCCGGTTAACCAATTCAATTTCTGCTCCCTACTTTTTAGCCAAAACATCAGGCCGTGGAATTCGTTTGGCTAAAAAGCTTCTAAGCGCCCGTAAGAATTAACCAACACAATGATTTAAGGCTGATTCAGTCAAAAGTTGTCCTTATAGGTTAACAGACACTCTCCTTCAATCTCCAGGTGGTACGATATTACTCCGCCCTACCAGTAAACTTTCTCTCCGCAATTGACACAGCACGAAACCATCGGACATTTGCCATGCCTACAAATTGTCTTCCCTGATTCCGGATTTTTGTTGGATTTTGTTACAGATTATGGTTATCTTGTGCGATACCAACCCTGTAAGTTCAAAATATCTGTTCAGTAAGCATCGAATGGGCGCTAACGGAGTAAACCGTGTCTATTTCAAGACTACTTTGTGTCGTTGTGTTGATTGTGTCTGCGATCAACGTTGGCACATGAGACGCCTGGGAATTTTCCATGAACGGAATGCTGACATGGAAATACACTTCCTTTTCACAACTGGGATCTCAAGGGTTTTTCGGGCGTTTTGACACTGACGTAAGCGGATCTGGGCCTGGAGATCTTCCTGGGACTGAATATGGCGGTTCGGTCGGTAGCGCAGCTTCCATGAACGGCTGGCTCGGTCATGAGATGCAGTCCATGCCGACAGGAATGGAATGGTTGATACAGAATAATTCTACTGCTCCTACCAACAGGGATTATGGCGAGTTGTCGTCTGGCTCCGATCTGGCGCTGGCGACATTTTATATGACCATTTATCCCGAAATCCGGATTAATGAAGCGCTCAGGATAAGAGGCTCCTACAGGATAGGCTCGTGGGAGACCCCTTATGCGGCGAACAGTCGAGGCTCAATGGTAAGGTCTGAATACCCCGAAGGCATGGCTCCGTGTGTTCAAAGATCTTTCTCCCCTGGGTACTGGAAGACGCTGTGGGCTTCATTACAAACTCCATGGGGCATAGTTGTATTCGGCAAGAGACCTGCTCCATTCGGCATGGGCGTGATGTTTGACTCTGTAGATAACGCCGACGCCATTGGACTGCTGCTGATGACCAGTTATGGTCCGTTTCGTTTTGGATTGTTTACTGCTCCTTGGATTCTGGGAAGCCCCTACTACTATACTTTGTCGGACAAGAACACAGGTCGTCAGTATGACCTCGGTACCGGCATGACTTACGAGTCAGGCCCAATCTCAGCAGGCCTCGGAGGAAGGGTATGGAAATTCCACACTGGACCGGAATAGGCGACATATCAGGGAACCGATGGCGCAATACCCACTGGACGGTATGCGGTAATCCCATCTGACACAGTGATTACTGACGGGGCTATTTATGTCAAATACTTTAATGGCAGGTTCTTCCTGAATACTGAAGCCGCCTGGGGCTATGAGATAACCAATCGTCAGAAATGGCTTCCTGCATTGTCAGCAGATACTGATGGGAAGAGTCGGTTTGCCCCGAGTTATGTGGAACATTGGAGAACAGCCGTAGAAGGGGGCGTTTGCGCCGGTCCCGCAAAGGTAAGTCTACTGTGGTCCCTGATTCCGGGTTTTGACAGAAGGCATGGTGTAAGGATAGACAGGCAGGGTTACCCTGCATTGAATGTGGCAACCGGCTTGTCAAATGTGACCCTGTTCAGAACTTACAGTTTGTTATTGTCATCTACCTACGGCTCGGGAAATTATTCCATCACTCCGGATAGCCGGCACGGCTATATGACCGACGCCAATATATTCGGAATGAGGATCGACTATGGCCCTGGCCGCAAACCTTAACATCTTTGCCACGGGCTTTACGGCCAGTCGTGTTTCTCATGTATACGGTCAAGGATTTATCCGGCCAGAATATTCTCCCACACCCGCTCCTGCCCGCTTCACCGGCAGGGTGCAATTTCAGCAGGCTGACAGTTATTCCAATCCCTCGCCGTCGATACCTGACAGTGACCTTGGGTACGAATTTGATTGGGGATTTGGATGGAAGCTGATGGAAAAATACACTCTTAACGCCACATTTGGGATATGGAAACCGGGAGGATGGTTTAGTTACGCCTGTATCGATCGATCCACTACGAACTGGAAGAGCCCGGCCTCTTCCAACAGCTATGAAAAAATTACCCGGTTTAAGTCCAGATGATGTCAAAGAATTACAAAAAACGTCACTTCACATCTGTAAAGATTATAATCTGCTCCTTTGGGCGCTTAGTTTTGAGGCATGGTTGAAAACAAAACAACTGTGTGCAAACGAACCACCATCTGAATTTGGTTGCGTATACCATTGTCTGTTTTTGCCACAATGGTATGGCGTTCAAGTTTTTCCTTTTTGAAAGTAAAATGTGTGGGGCGAATGAGAGAGTCTTCGGGCTGAGCGGAGACTATTTTTTGGGAAACTATGGGTCGTATGAATTCGGACTTGGTATTGTTTGGCGGACATTCAATTTTTATTTTTTTTGGACGTGGTGAAAAGCCGGAAGTCAATGAACGCCATTTTTGATTCTCGAATCTGATTTCACCAGTTTCGCTTAATTCACGTAAAGTCCGGGCGATATCGGCTAGAGACCGATGAGTCCCTTCTCTGGCCAAGGCGCTTTTCACCTGGTCTGTTCGAAGGCCTAATGGCTGTCGAGACAATAAGGCGACAACGATTGCCGCCAGATTTTTATCATCTTCGCTCAATTTTGCCCCGCTCACTAGTTTAAGCGAATGGAGATTTTTAAAGTTAGGATTAGTCACTCTAACCCATCCCAAAGCCTAAAGTAAAGCCATAGTTTCAGCGTTGCGGCTAGTTTGAGCCATTGCGTTCACATCGGATGACATGTTCAGCCGCATCCGTTTCCCAGAGTTCAGTCCTCTCAGTCTGTCCGTATCTTCCGGTTAAGGTTCTTCCGGAAATGGCTGTTGGTCATTATAAAACTCACCTGTGCCAACTATGGACATTTCAAATTGAACTTTTTTCAACAGATGAAAAATTCCTGGGTGGCGGAATGGGGGCTGCAAATAGCTCAAATCTGAGTAACTGACAGAGCGGCCCTTGAGGGAGCGCTCGGGATCGGAGTCCATACAAGGATTTGAAAGGACTCAAGGTATGGAAACGGCGCGCAAAAACTCGCCGACCCGTCGTTTATCGACTTATCATGGATGCTTTTGATGCTGAGAGTTACCCGACCGCTGGAATTATTCTGAAATAGTTTTGAAAAACCCGATGTCCAACCTGGTATCCAGGCCAATATGTTTAATGTTTACAGTAATATAAAAATATTTTGACCTTTTAAAAAAATCCATTTTTGAAATGTCCGTGGCTGTCATACGTGGGTAGTAAGATGGGAGGTATCAATAATATTAAAGGAGGACTGCGTGGATACCTTACTTCACGAATTGATGAACCGAGTAAAAATAGGCGCCAGGCAAACCCACGATAACAT
>CAZVOU010000187.1:0-2209 GCA_964628605.1 uncultured Syntrophaceae bacterium | reverse complement strand
GGACCGGAATTGACAAGGCTTATGGGGAGTCGTGGGACATTATGATTTTTTCTGAATACTTTGCGTTGTTGAACAATTTTCTGAACAACAGGGTAAAGAGCATGCATACGAGTGTCAAACAGGCTCTACCGTGGAACTGGGGCAAGGAGGACAAGGACAGCGGATATCTGCCATTCATGCCGGAAGCTTCAAAAGCGTTGGAGAAGATGATTAATCCTTTCGAGTTTGAATGGAGCGATCCTGGGGCTTTCCTGCATGGGTTGGTCAGAGATGTTTACAATAACCTATCATCTATGGTCACAGAGGTCTGGGCCGGGATCAAGTGGGTTTACGAGCTTGGCGGAAAGTTTGTGGACGGGTTGGGGAGCTTGATCAACTGGTTGACTGAGACTGTATTGTGGCCGATGTCGGCTGTTTCAGGTCTGTTTAAAGGGGACACGGATGAATCCCGGACGCAGAGCATGAGGGCGGCTTTGGCTGGTGATCCCTATTCCTCGTTTGATCCTGAGGTATCGGGATTGAAGGATAGTATGGGTTTTCTTGAGTGGATAAGGAGTTGGTGGAGTTCTGAGCTGGGCAGGACGGAGCCGATTGCCAGACAGGGATCAACAGACGGGTTGACGGCTGAGACAGAAGCGTTGAACAGAAGGCTTACAGAATCCGGCATTCCTGAGTCATTAGGCCCTACAGCTGAACCCGGTCCTCAAAAAGAGTCCCAGGATAAAGTCATGCCGCCACAGGTAACCGGGTCTGGTCTGTTTCCGTTCTTTCTGCAGAGTTATCCGACTCCGTCGCAGGTTGAGCGGGAGAGTCCCATTCAGATAGAGAACAGGCTTATAATTGATGGTCGGGAGTTGGCGCATATCATATCGGAAATAATCCAGAGGAACAGGATACGCAATTACCAGAGTTATGGCTCTGATCCTTTCGGTTATGACGCGGTGATCTGATGACCGACGCTGACGTCCGAAACACTAGTGGAATGATCATCCCGATAGAGAACGCCAAAACAGGAGCTATCACATTTCAGTGGAACCCACACAAGCTGGTTAGGGAAAAATCGACGAAGTTCAACCAGTTGAGGCTTGCGGGCCGGGTCGCGCCGATACTGCAATATGGATGTGGCGGATTGCAGGTTTATTCGATTGAGTTCACGCTGAGCAGGATGGACCGTGGAGACAGTTGGGTGCGGGACGCTGTTGAGACATTGTTCAATCTGAAGAAGCCGACGGTTGGGCAGTTTGTGAAGAGGCCCGGCAAGGTCAGGCTCGTTTTGGGGGATGTTGTCAAAGCGACATGCTTCATCACCAGAATCAATGTCGAATACGGGCCATTATATAATCCTGTCACTCTATTGCCGTATCAGGCGAAAGTGAACATGACACTTGAGGAAGTGAGCTAGGTTAGGACATGGCGCTGGGAGTCAACAATCCGGATTTCTTTGTTTCCATCAACGGAATGAATTACACGCCTTTTTGCACGGGCTGGCAGCTTGATGACGTCGATGATGGCATGTCGAGTCTGCGGGTTACGCTTGGCAATCCTGACGGCGTATTGGGGGGCTATTTTACAACGGAGAACTACATCACGTTCAGATATGGCTACTGGGATGGGCGGATGTCGAGGCCGGTGGTCATGCGAATCAAGGACATGGAGGAGAGTTATGACACAGACGCTCCTCCTGTAATAAATCTGACCGCTTATGATGTCACGGAACGTTTACTTGGAGTGACGCACGCCGGGAACTCACTGAAGAACCAGAAGGCTCCGAAACTGGTGGAGTCGCTGATTAATGGAATCGAAGCCAAAGCTGAGCTGAAGATAGATGGTCCGCAGATGACACAGGAGAGGACCCCACTGCATAACATGACCTCTTATGCGGCGATACGGTGGATTCTGGGTCACACTAAATGCAGGAAGCAGGAAATTTCCAGCGCCAATTCCATTGCCGCCATGAGATACACGGAGGATTACTCGGATTCTCATGAGATGACCGTTGACAGCAGTGAGGATGTTGGCGCGAACCCGATAGGCAATCAGGAGGCTTACACGGCCGGCAAGGAATTCCGGGCGGCGGAGTCATTCAAGGGAGACAGGAGCGCAGAGGCCCAGATTAACAGGGACTTCAATGAGATTGACCAGATAAGGGTCCGCAACAGGCGTAACAGGGCGGGGAGCGAGATAATTACGGCGAGACTTGAGTTGAATG
>CAZVOU010000186.1:0-26119 GCA_964628605.1 uncultured Syntrophaceae bacterium | reverse complement strand
GGCACTATCATGTCTGCGATTGTTCGTAAAGACTGATAGACTGGCGTATCCTTCATGCCTGATTCTTTTGAACGTTGAATTGCCAGCAACTCATCGACTCGCCCCCGATAAACCCGGCAAGAATACCCGTCCACTGTAACTTCAGTTCCAGGCTCAATCTTACTTGTGGCGTTTTCAAGACCCAGAATGGTTGGAACCCCAAATTCTCTTGCCAGAGAAGCCATGTGACCCGTCACACTCCCAGCGTCCGTAATTATTGCTGATGTTTTTCGCATCACCATCACGAATTCCGGGGCCGAATGACTGGCGAACAGGACAGCTCCTTCAGGGAACCCAAGCAAATCATCCTCTCCGTCCACATGAAACGCCGGACCAAAACCGACACCGGGAAATGCCGCTGCCCCTCCTTCCAGCAAAAGCTCATAACCGTCCACCACCGGAAAGCTACTGGTTCCCGATTTCTGAATCATGTCCTCAACATGTAGAGGTCGAGCCTGCAGGATAAGGAGTGTTCCGTCAGGAGCCAAAGCCCATTCGATATCCTGCGGATATTTGTAATGATCCTCTAGGCGAACGGCATAAGAAGCCAGGAGTTTAATTTGATCGGGATTTAAACAAGGAGCGTTTTGTTTTTCATCTTCGACTGTTTCCTCTACCAATCCGGACTCTTTTTTGGAAACAAGTCGCACCGGTTTCCTGGAAATGTTTTCCTCAAGTATTTTCAGATCGGGAGATTTGGCTACAACATAAGTGTCGGGTGTCACTATCCCGTCCACAGCATAGGGCCCCAACCCCCACACAGCATTTATAAGAACATCGTTGCTTATCAGATTGTAGGGATGTCTGGAATACATCACTCCGCTGGCCATGGAAGATACCATTTCAATACAGGCCACACTCATGGAGATGTCTTCATCCCGCATTCCCTTGTGCAATCGGTATGAAATGGCTCGGGGAGTATAAAGGCTGGCGACTATTTTCTTGTAAGTTTCACATATTTCTTCCTGAGGCACGTTCAGTATGGAGAGGTATTGACCGGCATAAGAGAGTTCGCTGTCTTCGCCGATGGCGCTGCTTCGGAGGGCAACGTGTGGAGGCTCTGGATCATTGTTTCTTATGGATATTTTTTCCCACATCTCCTTGTAGGCGTTCATTACGGCATCTTGAAGTTCTGCAGGCACATGGGCATTTACTATAAGACCCTGTATTTCTTTGCTGACAAGCTGGACGGCGTTGGGATCGTCAATATTCAGATTCATTCGGAGTCTGTTTATTTCGTCAATTAACTCGTTTGATCCAAGAAGGAAATCGCATGCACGGGTAGTGATGGCAAATCCCTCGGGCGCCGGAATTGAAACTTTGTTTTTTAACTCGCCAAGATTGGCGTTTTTACCACCAACCCAATCTGCCATGTCTTTGCCAATTTCAGAGTAAGGAAGAATATAGTCCGTTGCGGGAAGTTCCTTTTTCTTGCTTATTTCTTCATTTATTTTGATGTTGATGTCGTCCAGAACGCTGAAAAGCATCGGATAATTGTGATAGGACAAGTCGTCCAGGCTCTTGACCATTCTCAGGGTGTGAAACACAGCGCGAGTCGCCTGGGATCTAACATATGACATCCCAAAGGTGTGTTGCCCTCTCAGCTTCTCTTCTATGTCCGTTATGATATCCAACAACTCGGCGTTCGATGCCAGCAAATCCATAAAACACGAGTATTTGAACTTGAATATCCGGGAGACTTTAGATTTTGGAGATGCTGAAGTCTTCCCGGTTTTTCCTGCAAAGAAGTTGAAGATTTTTGAAGCCAAGGCGTTCATTTTTAAGGCCCCTGTCTGTATTTAATCGAAAGCCATGATCCAGGAACTTTTTTCCACTATTGAGGAGAAGCAATAAATGTGCCCCTGAAATCAGGACGCGCCGAACCATCTCACCGTTGAACATCCCGCCAAATGCCCCTCAGGGGAATCATGTGTTTTCTACTGGCTGGTCCTGCTTTGAGTCATTTTACACAGTGTAAAAAAAACCGACAGTTCATCAATCTATCAATAGCAATATCACGTCATCAAAAAGTGAAGACAGACCTTAGCATTAGTTATCATACTATTTTAATTAAGTTAACACAACGTGGCATATCTGTTGCAACGCTCATTGGAAACCGTTGACAAACTCGTCAGGACGCAACGGCCGATTTAGAACCGTAAGGAGGTTTGATCATATGAGGAAATATTATTGTGGTTTTATGATGCTCGCAATCACCATTATAACGGCCATTCTGCCTGACATTGTTCAGGCGGCAGGAGGATCAGCGGAGATGCTGGTAGTTGTGGCCGACCCCAGAAGGGTAGATAACTGGCTGGCCCGTTACTTTGTAGACTCATATAACACCAGTCCCATGTGGTTCGGGGTTGAAACCACCCTTATTACAGCCGCAATGGGAGTCACTTTCGGTCTCACCACCGACTTTTTCATGAAGCGCGTAGGAATTGACCTAACTTCCAGAAAGATAGTCGAGCATTGATCACTATCGAGATGTCATACCCTGACAGCATCAGTGTCGTAGGAGGGCAATAATATGGAGTGGTATATGATGTATATGCCCATCGCCGGAATCGAGATTTTCTGGCCTGGGCTGGTTCTCATAGGTTTCTCGGTTGGTTGTATAGGTGGCTTTTTCGGTATGGGCGGAGCATGGATGGTCACCCCGGGTCTCAACATCCTCGGTTTTCCAATGGCCTTCGCAATTGGAACCGACATCGCGCACATAGCTGGTAAGTCGATGATTTCAACTTTCAGGCATTCAAAATTTGGAAACGTCGACTACAAGCTTGGCGTGATCATGGTCATCGGAACAGTAATCGGTATCGAGTGTGGCGCCCAGGTGGTCATGTGGCTGGAGCGCATCGGCAAGGTCGGTCCTGTCGTCCGCTGGGTGTACATCGGCTTGCTGGCCTTGATAGCGCTTATGGTTTTCTATGATTATTACAAGGCCACCCAGAAGAAGAAAGCCGGTGATGTGGGAGAGCACGGCGCTGAAGGAATCACTTGGTACAAGACTCTCCATAAGATATCCCTGCCTCCGATGGTTCATTTTGAGGTTGCAGGCATCACCTGTTCCGCGTGGCTGCCAATCGGCGTCAGTTTCCTGACAGGCGTGCTCGCCGGCTTCCTGGGCATCGGCGGCGGATTGATCCGTATGCCGGCTCTGGTTTATCTCATCGGTTGCCCGACACACATCGCCGTAGGAACAGACCTTTTTGAGGTTATGATTTCAGGGCTTTACGGAACATTCACGTTCGGGGCCAAAGGCCGTATTGAGATATGGGCTGTCTTCGTCATGCTGGCCGGCGCCGCAATAGGAGCCCAGATCGGAACCGTCGCCACAAAGTATGCCAAGGGATACGGCATTCGCATAGCTTTCGGTCTCGCAGTGCTGGCCTGCATGGTTTCTATCATTCTCAAACAGTTCAAGATAGATCTGGCCGCCACCGTCTTAATCCTGGGCGCAGTCGGATCAATTTGCGTTTATATCTGCATGATAATGTTCAAAGGAGCCGCTCAAGAACTCAGGGAAAAGAAAGCCGGCGCAAAGAGCGCTGCCTAAACAAATTCAATCAGCGAGGAAAAGAGAGATGAAACGTAATTTCCTGCTTTACATATTGTCGATAGCGATGGTTATATTCATGGCTGTTCCCGCCATGGCCGCCGATGTGGCTCACGGCAAGACAGTCAAATATGACAAAGACAATCTGGTCATAGTGATTGAAGAATATGATCTGAACATCTCCCCACAGGCCAAGTACGGCAAACCTACCGGAAAAGAGATGACAGTCAACCTTAAAGAGGCTCTCATCGGTAAGACTCCTGAACCAGGTGACATTGTGAGAATAGCTTTCACAAAAGCCGGGAATGAAAACAAAGGCGTACGCTTGATGAATGTCACAAAACAGGACATCATGAAAAAGTGACCTGAATCCTCCTGACCGACAGCGCCTCTTCGCTGTCGGTCAGCTCATCCTTCCCCGAAACCCTCCGAGCAATCAGCCATCACCGAACGAAACGTCTTGACCTTTACCTGTCCTAATTGAGCCCCCTTGGCCCGGGTGACGTCTTTCAGAAAAGCTAACATTACCTCACCTTTTCCGGATTTTTTTCCTTTGGAATGCTTCAAAGCCAGACCAGCCGCAAAATTAATATCTGAGTCTGTAACAGGAGACTTACCGGAATTGATTAAGTAGACATGAGCCCCGGCAAAATCTTTCGCATGGAGCCACAAGTCATTTTTTTGCCCTACCTTACCCAGGATATGGTCGTTGCCCGAAGCGCTTTTCCCTACAAGCGCCTTGTGACCACCAGGAGAATCATATTCGAAGAAAGGTTTGATCTGAGTGTTCTGCCGCCTTTTGAGCTTTTCCCCCTTGGGAACCGCCCTGGCCCGTGAAAAGCCGTCGATCAGCTCTGACCACTGCTCAAGTTCGGAAATGCTTTCAGCCTCTGTTATCATGTAGTCTATGTCCAGCAGAGATTTGATCTCTTCATTGGTGAGTCTTAACCTCTCCTCAACGATGAGGAATCCTCTTCGCGCTTTTGAAGACTTGCTGAAATAAAATTCCATGTTGCCCACGGCACTCAAAGAGGGATCCAGCGGCACATTTAATATGGAGTTTGTTTCCCAGTCGAACAGACCAGCGCTGTTCATGCCTTTTTTTATTTTCTTGAGATTGTATTTTATCAATTCGCCGTACTTCTGATTGGCAGCGAACACCTTCAGACGATTCCGGTCTTCTTCTATTTTTCTTAAACGGTTTGATAGAGATCTGATTTTATTTTTCAGCGGAGTCTGAAGCGTCCTTCGGAAAGCCTGAAGTATTTGACCCTCCAGTTTCGAGGCATAATGCGCGTCCAAAGCTTTGTCCAAACTCCCGGCGTCAAGTTCAACGGCCAAAGTCAAGTTTGTTTCATTGCCGTGTTCCATAACGGTCGGGGCCTCGCTCAAACCTGGTCGATCAACTATTGTCTCAGCGGAAATGACCTCATGGTTGAGCCTGGATGGTGGAAAACTGTAAACAGCCCCTGGTAAAACGGATCTGAGCCCTTCCTGTTTGGAGTATATCCTGTGAAGGCAGTCCATTATTGTTCCATCAACTGCGTTCACAAGTATTATGTTAGAATCACGCCCCAACAGTTCTAGAATTAGCCGCCTCTTGTCATCTGACCCTTTCTGACCCCTCACACATTTTATGACGACAACCCTGTCATCTATCGGGGCCTCGACGGATTCGATTCTGGCCCCTTGCAAGTGAGCCCTAAGGTATGCGCAAAACCTCGGAGGAGACGGAGGATTAGGTATCCTCAAACTTGTGGTGTGAATTCGTCCAAGACCGGGATCAGCGCTCAATACGACGCGTCTCTCACCGAAGGTAGCCAACCTGACTTTAATGACCAACTCTCTGGGCAAAGGCTGGTATATTTTTGCTATAAACCCTCCGGCGAGCAGTTCGTTCAGTTCCAGGACTTCTCTTTTTAGGGTATCCAGTTTCATGTAATAACTCCGGGATACGTTTTAGTGACTCAATGCCAACAAACAAACCGAGGAAATGGGCATCTGCCATTGGACTCAGAGTTTTGACTACCAGTCGATGGTCTGTTAATAGTGTTTAACTTGAACACCATATTTTATGGCCCCAAGACAACGAATTACTATTACCATTTGCTGGAGCGAGCGATGACTTTAGAAACCAAAAGTCTCTCATTGTTGCCTAAGGCGTTGGGTATCATGGAATCAGGGTTCCAGGATTTACCCTCATTCGAACCATCGGTCCATCTCCAGGATTTAGAAACAGTATTGCTGGAAGTGGCTCAGAGGATGAAAGACAATTATCCTTATCCCCACCCTTATTATATCGGTCAAATGCTCAAGCCACCACATCCGGTGGCGAGGTTGGCTTATACATTAGCATTGTGGATCAATCCCAACAATCATGCGCTGGATGGTGGCAGAGCCAGTTCGGCCATGGAAAAAGAGGCTGTAAGCAACATAGGCGGCATGTTCGGTTGGAATGACTGCCTGGGGCATTTGTGTAGCGGAGGCACCATGGCCAACCTGGAAGCCCTCTGGATATCCAAACGTATCAGACCCGGGAAAAAGATACTGGCATCTGATCAGGCCCATTACACCCATTCAAGGATTTGCTCGGTCCTGGACATACCGTTCGAATCCATGGCCTCCGATTCTCTCGCAAAAATGGACATGAAAGCGCTCGAAAAGTTTCTTGAAGCCAATGAAGTGGGAACAGTGGTTGTTACACTCGGAACCACTGCCACCGGATCTTTCGATCCGCTGCCGGAAATATTGAAGCTCAGAGAAAAATACGGATTCAGGATTCATGCGGATGCAGCTTATGGAGGTTATTTCACACTTGCTGAAAACTTGCGCCCCCATACCAGGCGCATTCTGGATTCTGTAAGTGAAGTCGATTCTATCGTAATTGATCCGCATAAGCATGGCTTACAACCCTATGGATGCGGCTGCGTTCTTTTTAAGGATCCTGCGGTTGGAGTTCATTACAAACACGACTCGCCCTATACGTATTTCAGCTCCGATGAGCTTCATCTTGGTGAAATAAGCCTTGAATGTTCACGTCCGGGATCATCAGCTGTGGCATTGTGGGCAACTCAGAAACTTTTGCCCATGCAAAAAAAGGGAGCGTTTGCATCACAGCTCCAGACGATTCGTGACGCTGCGCTCGTTCTTTTTGATTTCCTGAAACAAGATTCCAGATTTATCACCGCGCTTGAGCCGGAACTGGACATTCTGATTTGGGGACTCAATGGTTCCAAGGCTTCAGAAATATCCGGCTATTCAAATGAATTTTTTGATCTGACGGCGAAGCAAGGTTTGCATTTGGCGAAAGCAAACATGCCGCGGTCTCTTTTAGAAAATCATTGGCCCCAAATAGAGTGGGATCAGGAAACCGTCACATGTATGAGAAGCTGCATAATGAAGCCCGAGGTTAAAGACTGGATAGATGATATAAAAAATATAATGATCAGAGCCGGTGACATGGTTCTAAAAAGACAGTAGCCCGATTCTTTGGCGAGTTGTTTTCCGTAGACCAAAATAATTGAATGACAATGAAAGATCAAAATTATGATAGATTTGCATGTTCATACCACTATGTCGGATGGGACCTGTTCTCCATCCGAGGTGGTGTCAATTGCTCGGGACAAAAATCTCAAAGCAATCGCCATAACTGATCATGACACTATTTCCGGTGTAGATGAAGCCATTAAGGCAGGTCACAAATGTGGCCTGGAAATAATACCCGGAGTAGAAATAAGTGGAGCCTGCGACTACGGTATCCTTCACGTGCTCGGTTATTTTATAGACTACAAAGACCCTCTTCTACTGGAACAACTGGACTATCTCAGGAGAAAGAGAAAAGCGCGGATACTGGAAATACTGGATAAATTGCTCAAGGACAACATTTTCATTTCAGAAGCGGACGTGGAACGCGAGTCTAATGGGGGATCTCCGGGGCGACCACATCTGGCTAATCTCATGTACGTGAACGGATATGTCAAATCACGTCAGGATGCCTTTGACAAATATTTGCGCAAAGGAGCCCGCGCGTATGTTCCAAAAGTTAAACTTGAGGCCTCAAAGGCGATAAAACTTATTAATGACGCCGGGGGAGTCGCAGCTATCGCTCATCCGCATTCCCTGAATATACAGGATCATGACAAACTCTTTGAAGTAATCAGTTCTCTGGTTGAAATGGGAATGAAGGCAATAGAAGCATATTACCCGGCTCATACACCTGCGCAAACAGAGATGTTCCTGGGCATAGCCAGGAAACTCAACCTGATAGTCACTGGTGGAACAGATTTTCACGGCGCCAACAAACCGGGAATAGAGTTGGGAGTGTTTCCCGGGATTGACCAGATCCCATACAGCGTCGTTACAAAGATCAAGAACAGCTTGTCTCAGGGTTAGAATGGCCTATGTCGTGGAAATTTATCAGAATCTCAACTGCCGCGCCCTTTTTCTAAAAACATGGTGATCAACACATAAATGAATTCATACAAGAAGATTGCCTTTATCGGCCTTGACGGCGTCCCTTATTCAATGTTGAACAAACTGTTCGAACTTGGGGTCATGCCAAGATTCAAAGAAATTGCTGATGAGGGAACACTATTGAAAATGGAGACCTCTCAGCCCCCCGTTTCAAGTGTTGCGTGGACATCATTTATGACAGGAGCCAACCCTGCCGAACACGGTATATTCGGTTTTACAGACGTTGAAAAAGACAGGGTTGCTCTTAAACTCCCATCTTTTGATGACGTGAGCAGCCCCACTCTTTGGAGTAAACATCCGGACAAAAAATCCCTCATTATAAATTTGCCTTTCACTTATCCGGCCAGACCTTTGAATGGAAAACTCATCTGTGGTTTCGTGGCCCCCATTTTTGAAAGAGCTGTCTATCCCGACAATCTCATTCCATGGCTAAAAAGCCACAACTACTCCATCGACACAGATAATGTCCGTGCCAGAAGTGATAGAAATTTCCTGATTTCCAACCTTTTCGATAATCTCAATTGTCTTCAACAGGTTTCTTCAACCCTAATGCGGGAAAATTGGGACATGGCTATCATAGTGGTGACCGGAACTGACCGTTTACATCACTTTCTTTTTGAAGCCTTTGACGATGAAAATCATCCCCATCATTCAGATTTTATCAATTACTACAAACGACTGGACGCTTTCATTTCAGAAATGGCTTCCCTGATTGATCACCAGACTCTGAAAGTTTTTCTGTCCGACCATGGGTTCACCTCACTCAAGGTCCAAGTCTATCTGAACAACATACTAAAGACTTTGGGGTATTTGAACTTCACAAAGCAAGATCCCCGATTTATCGATGACCTGGATCCTGAGTCTCTCGCTTTTGCGATGGATCCTACTAGAATATACATAAACAGCCAGACTAGGTTCGGCGCATCAAGAATGCCACAGAGTCGGGTTTTCGAGACTGTAATGAGATTGAAAAGAGACTTGGAGTCGCTCAAACTCGGCGACTTTGGTTTGGATTCCGCTGATTTCCCTGGGGAGAACAATGACCGTCTTTTCGCCGAAATAAAGCTTCGCGATGAAATTTACTCGGGTAAACACATAAACATGGCCCCTGATCTGGTTGTAATTCCAAGGAGGACCATAGACGTCAAGGCCACTGTCAACAGTCGGAATGTTGTTTCAAAAGACATTTTTACAGGAATGCACACTCATGATGACGCATTCCTGCTGATCGGCGACCCGGACTGGGCCGCCAGGGTCTCAAAACCCCATATAGAACAGGTAGCCGCTTTGCTGCCCTGGACTTCCAATCTTATTCCAGACCTCGGGTAAGCCAAAGAATGATGCTCAACATAGTCCTGGTTAATCCGGAAATTCCGCCCAATACCGGCAACATAGGCAGACTTTGCGTCGCCACAGGGTCTACGCTTCATCTGATAAAACCTCTTGGGTTTCATATAGACGACAGATCATTGAAAAGGGCTGGTCTGGATTATTGGAAAAAGATCGATTTAAAAGTCTGGGAGGATTTTGAAAGCTATTCCCAAGCTGTTAGGCCTACCCAAGTAGTCTTGACCAGTAGTAAGCGAGGAGATTTATATACCGAAATCAATTTTATGACAGGAGATCACATTCTTTTCGGGCCTGAAACTACCGGCCTGAAAGACGACATTTATCGACTTTTCCCAAATAGAATCGCGAGAATTCCAATCAAGCTGGAAAAGGTCAGAAGTCTTAATCTTTCAACTTCAGCAGGTATAATTGTCTTTGAGGCATTACGACAGTTAAACGCGCTCAAAACACTTTGAGATGCAAACAAGTCTCTTTCGAGTCCCGGCACAATCATAAACCGTTTTCACCAAGAAGTTCCCTGACCTTTTCAACCAATTCACCCAAGTCTCCGGATTTGACAACCAACGCATCTACATTGGGAAGGCTAGGATCGCCCTGGTAATAGGGATAGGCGGTGCTGACTATTACGGGAGGTTTCATTTTCATCCTGTGATACTTTTCAAGAAAACCACGCCCGCCTATACCCGGCATCTTGAGGTCTAGTATGATCAGATCGGGTTTTATATTCTTCAGCATTTTCAAAGCTTCTTCGGCGTTTTCCGCCTGCATCACTTCATAGCCCTGCTCCTCGAATACCTCCCGGTAAAGTAAGCGAACAGAACTCTCGTCCTCTATGTGAAATATAAGAGCCATCGTAACCTCTGCATGGATATTACAACTGACGGACTTCATTGACAAGACACATTGTGGTACGGTTTATGTTACTTTGTTTCAGAATATGACAAAAAAGGACTGGGATTCTTCTACTTATGATCACCCTAATGCCAAAACCAATAAAAAAATACGATTGCATCGGGATAGTTGCAGCTTCTGGTCCCGTAGATCAACAATTGCTTCTGGATGGTTTACGAAACATTCATTACATGGGCTTCGATTCTTTTACCGGAAAGAATATGTTCAAGAAAACAAACTACCTGGCCGGAAGCGATTTTACCCGGGCTTCCGACCTAAACACCGCATTGGCTGACTCCGCTATAAAAGCCATAATGTTTGCCCGGGGAGGATACGGGATCATGCGTATTCTCGAAGACATCGACTTGACCGCTATTCGAAGAAACCCCAAAATTATGGTCGGAATGAGTGATTTGACAGCCCTGAGCCTGTCACTTTTCAGGAGATGTGGCTTGGTCACTTTTGCAGGCCCCATGATTGCGACTCAGAATGGTGTCAACATGGACAAAAGCTCCATGGAATCCCTCATCTCATCAATCACCAATGACCTGATAGGCGCAGAATTGATTAGGCCGGGGGTTGGAAACGTCCAGACTGTGAGACCAGGGCGGACCAGAGGACACTTGCTGGGAGGGTGCTTGTCCCTCGTAACGGCTCTGCTCGGGACGGGTCACATTCCGGATTTTTCGGGCGCGGTAATTTTTCTGGAAGAGGTCAATGAGCCGCTCTATCGAATTGACAGGATGCTCATGCAACTGAAACTGAATGGAATATTTGAACGAATCGGCGGTCTTGTCTTGGGCCATTTTATTGGCCCCAACAGTGAGGACCAAAGACCTGAGGTCGAAAGACTGCTTTTGGAACTCACTCAGCACTTGAGCTTTCCTGTGATATCGGGTTTCCCACACGGCCACGCGCTACCCAATCTTACTCTGCCACATGGAGCCATTGTTGATATGGACGCCGGTAAACCCTCTTTGTTTGTAACAAATGACATTTACTGACATGTTTTGCTGAGAGGTGAGTTAATTTTCGACACCTTGACAAATATAGGCGTACTGAATTAAAGTGAGCCTTCGTTACTGATCGGAGGGATGGCCGAGTGGTTTAAGGCGGCGGTCTTGAAAACCGTTGATCGAAAGATCCGGGGGTTCGAATCCCTCTCCCTCCGCCACCAACTAAACGCTGCAAAGGTCATTTCGTACATTTTCCGCATCATTCAGTCTTTGCGTTCACTCTTCGATAATATTCCCTATAAAACTTCGCAAAATAATCGATGCCAGACCACAATGTCAGTATCAACGCACAATACAGCAGCACTGTGCCGATTTCATGGAAATCTATAGGCACGATAAACGTGTACTCATAGTTTATAATTAGGGGAACTATTGCGGCAAACTGAAAAAAAGCTTTCCATTTGCCCACCCTACTGGATTTCAATGTAGTATCCCAGGTCTTTGTTGTCGCTCTAAGTGCGCTCACTGCAACTTCTCTGGAAATAATGAGCATTACTATCCAGGCGTCTACGCGATCAAGGGCAATTAACATTATGAGCGCAGAAGTAACCAGAACTTTGTCGGCTATCGGATCCAGGAATTGACCAAAAGATGATTCAAGTTTGAACTTTCTGGCTATAAAGCCATCAAAGAAATCTGTCAGAGAAGCGACAAAGAAGAGGGCTGCCGCCAGTGCAGACGGCGCCTTACCTGGAAAGAAAAGCAATATTATGATCGGTGGAACAAGAACCAGACGACCAAGTGTCAAAAAATTGGGAAGATGCCTTTTCATTTTAAAATCCGGCTCATTCTTGAAATCGCTGTTCAAAATCAATTAGTTGGAATAGCCCGCCAAAAAATCAGAGACACTTTTGTTGTTCAGTTCTCCCAAGGATAAGTTCCAGTCAAAATCCTCTCAGACGGAAGAAAGACTTCAAAAACAGATCCTTTTCCAGGTGTTGAGCTAACCTTAATTGCTCCCCGGTGTTCCTCAATCAAGAGATGAGCCTTGCACAATCCCATGCCGGCTCCCACCGTTTTCGAAGTGAAAAATGGATTGAATATCTCTGATAAATCTTCCTTATGAATTCCAACTCCAGTATCAACAAAAGAAACCGACACCGCCGAGCGTAAACTTCTGATTCTAACCTTCAGGCGTCCGCCGTTGGGCATAGCGTCGTAAGCATTTATTATCAGGTTCTGAAACACTTGTTCAAGGGCCGAAGGATCAGCTTCTATTTGTGGAAGCTTCTTTTCTGCCTCTATACTGAATGTTACGGCTTGCTGTTGAGACGAAGGCAAATAGTTCAAGACCTTGTCTCTTGCTCTCTCAACGATTGATATCAGATCTATCTTTTGAAATTCAAAAGAATAAAGTTTTGAAAACTTGACATAATCTTCGATGTCTCGCACCATTTTTTCTAGCCTGGAAACATCATCAAGGATAATTTGAGTGTATTTTGAATAGGTCGGGTTCTCGGCCGTCATAGACTTTAGGCGCAAAGCAAAACCACCCAGAGAGGTGAGGCTGTTACGGACTTCGTGAGCCACTCCCTCAACCACAGTTCCCAGAGATGCAAGTTTCTCCGATTGTCTGAGGCGACGCTCTATGTCGTGCTGACGAGTGAGATCCGCTACTATTATGACTATTCCTGTTACCTTCCTGTTTTCCTTGATCACCGACGTGGATAAATATCCTGGAAAAGCGCTGTTGTCTTTTCGACGCAGATAAAATTCACCATCCACTTTTCCGTTTGAAATCGTATCCTTGACCAAATCACGCGATAGAGGAGAACGGGACTCACTTCTTATGAGAAAATGAAAATCTTTCTCTTTGAGTTCCTCTGCGGAATATCCCCACATGTTTGAGGCCGCACGATTCACAAACTGGATTTTGCCGTTAGGGTCCGTAGTGATCAGAGCCTCATTGATTATAGTGGTGAGATGGGCCAAGTAGCGTTCACTCTCGCGGATCTGCTTTTTGAGTTTTACGTTCTCTTCGCCAAATCGCCGGTTCTCCAGGAGCTTTTGGGCTAATTTTACAACTTCTTCCGAAGAAAAAGGCTTGTTCAAAAAATCGTCAGCTCCCGATTTCATGGCGCTGACTGCTATTTTAGGGTTTCCGGCTCCCGACATTAGAATAGCGATAGTCCTGGGAGATCGCTCTTTTACGAATTTCAGCGCATCAATTCCGTCAGTGCGTGGCATGTGAACATCAATGAGCAATATGTCAGGTTTCTCTTTGACAAATATTGTTTTGCAATCTGAACCATTAAAAGCTTGAAATACTTCGAAGCCATTTTCCTCAAACACGTCTCTTAACATGTGGTTGAGTATTGTTGAATCCTCTGCTATCAGGATTCTCGGATTGAGGTCTGAGGCTGGCATGTTGACGCCCTTTAACTATCTAGATATCTTTTCCTGCAATTCTCAGAGCAGAAATAAACCTGTTTTCCATCAACTATTGTGGAAATAGCTGTTCTAACGGGTACATAAACACCACACACCGGGTCTTTGGCCAGGTCATCCACAGCGGGCTTGTCCTGACGCCCACGGATGAGCGGATTGGATTCGCCTGAATCCAATAACCTCAGAGCCCACCTGAACACTTTGTAGCCCAGAAAAATGAACAACACGTAAAAAATCAATCGCAGCATTCCAGTAAGCCCCCTCCAGAGCTAATTGCGTCAAACCGGCTTCGGCGGCTCCTGCTACTCAGGCCCAATCATTTCCAATAATTCCTTCATTGATTTCTTCTCTATTGGATGGACAAAATCAGCAGCTACCTCCGCCATTGGACCCAGCACAAAAAACCTCTGCAAAAGACGTGGATGTGGGACTACCAAATCATCCGAATTAATAATTTCAGATCCATAAAATAGCAAATCCAAATCTATCACTCTGGACAGATCACTTCTATGATTGCTAGATTTTCCCAATTTTCTCTCAATTCCCCGCATTTCATTTATCATGGCTTCAGCAGTGAGATCGGTTTCCACCACTATTACCGCATTTACGAAATTGGGACCGTCATCTACCAATCCTACCGGCTTCGTTTCATAAAGGCTTGACTTCCCCATGAGTATGACCCCATCAACAGAGCCCAACTCATGAACGGCCTCATCAAACTTTAGTACAGGATTACCAAGGTTAGCTCCAAATCCTATATAGGCAATCACGGTCATGATCTAGGATTTCTTGGCCATGTTGAACAAAGAGCCTATGCCCTCTATCCTGACCTCAACCTTGTCTCCTTCGTTCAAGGGGCCAACACCGGATGGTGTTCCGGTAGCTATAACATCTCCGGGATTCAATTGCATTATTCCTGAAATAAACTCTACAAGAAAATAGGGATTGAAAATGAGATTTGACGTTCGTGAAGCCTGCCTGCGTTCACCGTTCAGAAACAATTCTATACCGAGGTCTCCCGGGTCAATCTCGGTTTCAATCCACGGTCCGATTGGGCAAAATGTGTCAAAACCTTTAGCTCTCGTCCACTGACCATCTTTTGACTGGAGATCACGAGCCGTCACGTCATTGAGGCACGTGTATCCCAGAATAAAATCCCTGGCGTCTTGACTGGATACTCGAGAAGCGGTTTTTCCGATCACCACGGCGAATTCGGATTCATGGTCCACTCTTGAGCTTTGAGGTGGCAAGATGATGAATTCGTCGGGACCGATCACGGAAGAAGACGGTTTCAGAAAAATCACCGGTTCTTCGGGCATCTGGTGCCCCATTTCTATGATGTGATCCCTGTAATTCAGTCCAACCGCCACAACTTTTGTCGGCTGGCATGGGGCTAAAAGCCTCACGTCATCAAGTTGGTGATCCTTGGGCGCTCTGCATGATCCCCACGGCTCAATGACACTCCCGTTGAGCTTTCCAGAGTAAACTTTTCCATCGACTTCAAATCTTACCAGTTTCATGTTCAGTCCTTCAATCCGAGCACATCCCTCATGTCATACAAACCATTGGGCTTGTCGTAAAGCCACATTGCCGCCTGTAGCGCCCCTTTGGCAAAGGCGTCCCTGCTATGTGCACGGTGGATCAATTCAAGTCTTTCACCGCCTGTGACAAACATGATGGTGTGTTCCCCAACTATGTCGCCGCCCCGGAGGGCCATCACTCCTATTTCAGATGGTTTCCTTGCCCCAACAATACCATGTCTGCCGTAAACGCCTACTTCCTTCAAATCACGTTTCAAAGAAGAGGCTATGACTTCGGCAAGTTTTACTGCTGTGCCGCTGGGAGCGTCCTTTTTCAGGTTGTGATGCGATTCCACTATCTCGACATCATAAGCATCACCCAACGCTTCTGCGACTTTTCCCACCAGGTTGAACAGCAGATTCACTCCGAGACTCATGTTAGGCGCCATCAAACATTTTGTCTTTTGGGATAATTCAACAACTTCCTCTTTTTGGGCTTCCGACAGCCCGGTAGTGCCTATGACCATGGCCTTGCCGGCTTTGCAAACAGCCCTGAGGTGCTCGATCGTAGCTTCAGGTGAAGAAAAATCAATCAGGACATCAGCCGTGGCTATCGCTTCATCCACATCATCCGATATGGATACCCCGAGGTTTCCTACTCCTGCCACCGCCCCGGCATCCTGGCCGATCAGGGGATTCGACTTCACTTCAAGAGCAGCCGCTACCTCGATTGATGGATTATCCGAAGCCAACGCTATTATGCGCCTGCCCATTCGCCCGGCTGAGCCGCTCACTGCTATTTTCATACATAAACTCCTGGATTAAACAAGACCGTATTTTTCAAGAATGCCTTTTAGTTTTTCAAGATTTGCCGCTGACGGTTCACATAGAGGTAACCTGAATTCCGGCGTGATTTTACCCATCAGCCCAAGAGCCGCCTTGACCGGTATTGGGTTTGTCTCAATGAAAGCAGCCTGGCATAATTCGAAAATTTCAAAGTGAATGACTCGGGCCTGGTCTATCTCACCCTTCAGCATGTGGTTGACCAAGGCCGACATTTTGTCGGGGATGATATTCGTGATCACCGATATTACGCCTACGCCGCCCATGGCCATGAGAGGAAAAGTCATCTGGTCGTCACCGGCCAGAACATCGAAGTTGGGCCCGCAAAGCCGCATAACTTCACTCATCTGAAGAATGGAGCCCGACGCCTCCTTCACCCCTACTATGTTAGGCAGCTTGGACAGCTTCTCAACTGTTGAATTTTCAATATTTACCGCCGTCCTACCCTGAATATTATACAAAATAATGGGAATATCCACAGCTTCTGCGATGGCTTTAAAATGTCTGTACAGGCCTTCCTGAGTAGGCTTGTTGTAATACGGTGAAACTAGCAATACGGCGTCTGCCCCCACCATTTTTGCATGGCGTGTCAGATTGATGGCCTCTTCGGTGCTATTGGAACCCGCCCCTGCAATGACCTTGAGTTGACCCGCTAATTCCTTGACCGTTACCTCTACAACCCTGTTGTGCTCCTCATGCGACAACGTCGGAGACTCACCAGTGGTCCCACAGGGGACAAATCCGGACACTCCTCCGTCAACACCGAATTTTATCAGTTTTTTCAATCCCGCTTCATCAACCGACCCATTTTTGAAAGGTGTGACTACGGCAGTATACGCTCCTGAAAACATAGTGAGCTCCTTTTAATAATTTATTTCCTCGGGGATGTGCTCTCCACGAGTTAAGTCTTCATAAGTCTCTCTTCGTCGAATCACGTGGAACCTGTCTCCAGAAACCAGAACCTCGCATGCTCTGGGACGTGAATTATAATTTGATGACATGGAAAATCCATAGGCTCCAGCGCTCATCGCAGCAAGATAATCTCCAACTTCAGGGGAAGCAATTTCCCTGGATTTGGCCAGAAAATCTCCAGACTCGCAAATCGGCCCGACAATGTCAGCTACAAGAACCTCCGACTTGAGGTTGTTCTCCGTTTTTTTCACCGGAATTATCGTATGATGAGCTTTGTAAAGACTTGGTCTGACCAAATCATTCATAGCTGCGTCTACAATAACGAAATTTTTCTCTGCCGTTTCTTTTAGATACAAGACTTTGGTAACCATGACACCGGCATTTCCGACAATCACTCGTCCCGGTTCCAGGATGATCTTTACGTCCAGCTTCGCCAGCGCATCTATGATTGTCGCTCCATAGGCAGAAGGCGCAGGGGGTGTTTCCTGATCGTAAGGAATGCCCAAGCCTCCTCCAACATCAAGATACTTTATATCGACACCCTCCTGTCTGAGAGTTCTGAGAAGATCTTTCAGTATGGAAACGGTTTCCTGAAAGGGCGAAATCTCCGTCAACTGACTTCCAATGTGACAGTCGATTCCTACAGGTTCCAGGCCTTTCATTGTCTGGGCCTTCTTGTATATTCTTAGCGCCTGCGATATGTCTATTCCGAATTTGTTGCTTTTTAGACCGGTAGAAATATAAGGGTGCGTTTTAGGATCCACGTCAGGATTCACCCGCAATGCTATGCGTGCTTTTCGATTTTTCCCGATGGCCCTTTGGTTTATGGCTTCAAGCTCACCCTCGGATTCGACATTGAACATCAGAATATCGGCGTCAAGAGCTTCGTCAATCTCTGAATCCTTTTTACCAACCCCGGAGTATACTATTTTACGTGGATCAACGCCTGCCTTGAGCGCTCTGAACAGTTCACCTCCTGACACTATGTCGACTCCACCGCCAAGATTGGCAAAGATATTAAGAATTGCCAGATTGGAACAAGCCTTCATCGAATAGCATATCAAGTGGTCCACATTCAGGAAGGGCTCCTGGAACACTTTAAAATGTCTTTCCAATGTCTTATGGCTGTAAATAAAAACAGGGGTTCCAACGGCCTCACATATCTGTTTGACGGCAACGTTTTCACAATAAAGCTCATCACCTTGAAACTCAAAAAAATGCATTTGGATTTACGCTCACGGATTAAATTTTATCGATTCAGAACCTGAACGGTTTGATTCTTCATCAGGCTTTGTTTTGGGATAAGCAGTCACTGCATATCGATAGGATCGCCCTCGTTCCACTTTAGTATCTATAAACCAGGCGTTACGTGCCGGTTCCGGATTGATCTTTTCGAAGATTCCTCCCTGATCAGATCTATAAACATTATATCTTGTTTCATCATTTTCTATTTTTACAGGGTTCCAGTAAATTCTTATCCCGTCTTTGGTGGAGGCTGTATTTATGTTCTCCGGAGCCCCCCACGTCACGGAAGGTATGACAATATTTATCACATCTGATGGATGGGATTCTATTGAAACTCCCTGGTTCATTCTGGCAGACCTTACCGTGTAATAATAGCTGCTCGATCTGTCCACAGACCGGTCTAAATAAGTATTTTCGGTTGTGCCCGAACCGCCCACCGGTTTCATGGATTCCCTGTCAGGAGAAGCGCCTCTGTAGATCCGGTAGGCCAGATTTTTCGTATGTCCGTCCGGGACTGACCACTCCAACTTTACGCTGTCCTTTTCCATGTTGGCTCTAAGCCGTTGGGGAGCAGGAGGAATTTCGTCAAAAATTATTTTAACATCCGGGCTAGGTTTTGCCTCACGTCCCTTGAGGTTGTAGGGACTGACTGAATAGTGATAGACGTGTCCAGTTTTCACGGCCGTATCGTTAAAGATGACCTCACCATCTTTGATCACTGCATTGGTAGGCTTTTGAAAATCCACGTTCGCTAACAGATCCTTTTTGTCTCCACAAGTTTCACAGTCGTCAGACACAGTGCTGGATGCCCTGAAAATCTTGAACCCTGATACATCCTGAAAGGGTGTTCCGTCATTATTGAACGCCGGGACACTCCATTTTAGGGTTATCCTCTCCGGATATGCGTAGGCGTTGACCAGAATGATCTCCCCGGGCGTAGTGGCTGTCGCCGGTCTCGGATTGGTCTTGTATCCGCAGCCGGACAGCAATGCCATTATAACAAAGGGCCAGATTATGAGCCCCAGGTTTTTCAACGGTTACCCTTGATTGCCTTTCCGAGCTTTTGAAATTCGGCTGACTGCTCAGCGTCAGCTACAAATTTTCGCCCCGTGGCGATCTGATTGATCACAGAAGCTTTTGACGTAGCGCCCGACTGAGTCCTTGCCTCCACCATCTGTTCAGGCGTAGCCAGCTTCATCTCGTCCAAAGCCTTTTCAGATTGCCCGCCATTTCGTATAAGCGCCCCGACTCTGGCGTGAGCATCCCTGAAGGGTAACCCGGACCTTACCAGGTCATCCGCCAAATCAGTTGCGGCCAAATAAGGTTCGGAAGCAGCGGAAAACATTCTAACGCTGTCAAAAACCGTTTGTGACACCAGGGAGGCCATTATTTTGAGAGAACCAAGGACAGTGTCCAGAGCGTCAAAAACCGGTTCTTTGTCCTCTTGCAAATCTTTGTTGTATGTCAACGGAAGACCCTTTAGGGTGGTCATCAGTGATGTGAGATCACCAAGAACCCTGCCTGTCTTTGCCCTGACAAGTTCACAGGCGTCGGGATTTTTCTTTTGCGGCATTATGCTGGATCCGGAGCAATAAGCGTCTGGTAGCTCGCAAAATCCAAATTCTGAAGACGACCAAATGATCAGTTCTTCGGCCAGACGAGATAGATGCGTCATAGTCATAGCCGAATTGGACACAAACTCAACTGCAAAATCCCGATCTGAAACAGCGTCCATAGAATTGGCGCTCACTTTTGAAAAACCCAACAGTTCGGCCACCATCAGCGGATCAGTCTTGTAGGTTGTTCCTGCAAGGGCAGCAGAGCCTAACGGCATTTCGTCAATACGTTCCATCGCCCCTCTGTAGCGCTCAAAGTCTCTCCTGAACATCTGGAAGTAAGCCATCAAATGATGGGACAGGCGCACCGGTTGAGCCCTTTGCAAATGGGTATATCCCGGCATGATTATTTCAATGTTCGTCTCGGCCTGCTCCAAAAAGGCCGACATCAGGTCGAGCAGACTTTTCATTACATGAAGCGAGCTTTTCTTGAGGTATAATCTCAAATCAAGAGCTATTTGATCATTTCGACTTCTGGCAGTGTGCAACTTTCCGGCTACTGACCCTATTTTTTGCTTAAGAGCGTCCTCTATATTTATGTGAACATCTTCCAGTTCTTCTTTGAAGTGGAATTTCCCAGCCTTAAACTCTTCCAGTGTTTCCAGCAGTCCCTGTCGTATAGTTTCAGCGTCCTGCTCCGGAATGATGTTCATTTTCCCCAGCATTGTGACGTGAGCCAGACTGCCTTCGATGTCTTCGACAAACAAGCGCTTGTCAAAGGAAATAGATGCGTTGAAACTCGCAAAAAAGGGATCCATTCCTGTTTCGAAACGTCCTTTTCGAATGCCTTTGGATGCTGCTTCAGCGCTGGATGAAACCGATGTTGATTCACTGCCCATTGAATTCTCCGAAAGGCGTTTCTCAAAACTTATTGGGGAAACAGGTATTTGTGCTTATCATTGAGCCGATTCTCAGCCTCAGGGCATTCAACTTGATGAATCCTTCCGCGTCAGCCTGGGAATACACCTGATCCTCCTCGAAAGTTGCAAATCTGCAATCATAGAGAGAATTGTCCGATCTTCTTCCCGTAACCGTGACAGACCCTTTGTAAAGTTTAAGCCTGACTTCGCCGTTTACCGCTTTTGCAGCTTCGTCGATGGGCCCTTGCAACATGAGTCGCTCAGGGGAGAACCAGTAGCCGTTGTAAACTAGGGAAGCGTATCTTGGTATCCATTCATCCTTTATGCGGATTACTTCCCTATCAAGCGTGATTGACTCCAACGCCCTTCTCGCGGCATGAATTACGGTTCCTCCAGGCGTTTCGTAAACACCTCGGCTCTTCATTCCAACATACCTGTTCTCAACCAGATCCACTCTGCCAATCCCGTTTGCGCCGGCAATCGTGTTGAGTTTGGCCAAAAGAGAGGCCGGGGACATTTTCTCGCCGTCCACCGCTACCGGATCTCCATTCACAAAGGTCAGGACAACTTCTGTCTTTTTATCCGGCGCTTTTGCCGGGTCCACTGTCAGAATGAACATATCCTCCGGCGGTTCAGACCAGGGATCTTCCAGAATGCCGCCCTCAAAGCTGAGGTGCAGAATATTTCTGTCCATGCTGTATGGCTTGGCCGCAGTAGACGTGACCGGTATGCCCCTCTTTTCAGCATAGGCGATCAGATCTGAGCGTGATTTCATGTCCCAGACCCGCCACGGAGCAATGATCTTGATGTCAGGATTCATGGCCAAATAGGTAAGTTCGAAGCGCACCTGGTCGTTTCCTTTACCGGTTGCGCCATGGCTGACAGCGTCTGCGTTTTCCTGTTTGGCCAATTCCATTTGAGCTTTTGCGATGCAGGGCCTGGCAATGGAAGTCCCGAGGAGATAAGAGCCTTCGTAGACAGCATTGGCCCTGAACATGGGAAACACAAAATCCGTGACAAATTCCTCGCGCAGGTCCTTGATAGTCAGGGATTGCGCCCCAGTAGCCTTGGCCTTCTCATGAAGCGGCTCAAGTTCCTCTCCTTGCCCCAAGTCCGCCGCAAATGCGACAACAGGACATTCATAAGTGTCCATGAGCCATCTCAGGATGACTGATGTGTCCAGTCCTCCAGAATATGCCAACACTATCTTGTTAATACCTTTATCTCCCACGTATCCTCCTCAGGCTTTACAATCCGGCAATCCCACAAACCGAATTCCGTAAGCCTTGTAAATTGTTATCCTCGAAGAGAGAGAGAAATTCCCTCTTTCATGTTCCCAAAACTACATCAATCATCAGCCTACTAAAAATTCGAGAATGGCTTTCTGAACATGCAATCTGTTCTCCGCCTGATCCCAAACCAGTGCTTGATGAGATTCCAAGACATCATCCGTTATTTCTTCTCCCCTGTGCGCCGGTAGACAATGCAAAACATAGCACGGGTCAGCCGCACGAGACATGATCTCCTTATTGACCTGAAAGCCCTTGAAGTGTCTGCTACGAATCTCTGTTTCAGACTCCTGGCCCATAGAAGACCAAACGTCTGTTGAAATCAGATTCGAACCTTGCGCAGCCTCAAACGGATCTCTAACGAGAATAAGGTTGTCACTGTCCAAAGGCATCTGCGGATCGTAACCCTGCGGACAAGCCAGTTTTAAAGTGAAACCCAGCTTCCTGGCTGCGTTGATCCATGAGTTGGCCATGTTATTGCCGTCTCCTATCCAGGCGGCTTTCATTGTCACAATGTCCAGGCCGGCCTCACGGGCCGTCAAAAGGTCACTGAGTATCTGGCAGGGGTGCAACAGGTCGGATAGACCATTAATAATAGGGATAGTAGACCATTTGGCGAACTCTTCGAGGTTCTCATGCCCAAAAGTTCGTATTACAATCGCATCCAGATAGCGTGAAAGCACGCGGGCAGTGTCCCTGATAGGCTCTCCACGCCCAAGCTGAATGTCTTTGGAGTTCATGAGAATGGCGTGCCCACCAAGCTGCAGAACACCTACGTGGAATGAAACCCTCGTCCTTGTTGACGGCTTCTCGAATATGATGCCCACACTCTTTCCTGCCAACGGTCTGGTTGAGCTGCCGGTTTTTAAACCTCTCTTAAGTTCGGAAGCGCGATCGATAAGTTGAAGGATCTCTTCCCGGGAATAATCCTGAAGACTTAAAAAATGTCTGGTTTCTCTCATGTTTGGCCACCTCCAGCTTTCAGTAGCGCCGCGTCCAGAGCCACGGTCATTTCATCAATCTCCGCTTCGGTTACAATTAGAGGTGGAATGAATCGTATGACAGTGTCGGCAGTGCAATTTACCAAAACCCCGAGTTCCCTCATGGTGGAGACAATGTCCCCCCCTGGAATGGCGAGATCAATACCCTGTATCAGGCCCAGCCCTCGGACTTCTTTAATCACGCTGTGTCTGGATTTGAGATCAGTCAGCTTTGACTTCAGATATGCCCCAACCCCAAGTACATGATCCAGAAAACCGTCAGAGAGAATTTCCTTTATGACAGTCAATCCCGCTGCGCAAGCAAGTGGGTTGCCTCCAAAAGTGGAGGCGTGATTTCCGGGAACAAAGGATCCGGCGACCTTGTCAGTGGCCAACAAAGCGCCCATCGGAAAACCCCCCGCAATTCCCTTGGCAAGAGTCATTACATCCGGGGTCATTCCAAAATTTTCATAGGCAAACAGTTTTCCTGTCCGCCCCATACCCGTTTGCACTTCATCAAACATCAGCAGAGCGCCCGCCTTGTCGCAGATATCCCTCAGACCAGTCAGGTAACCCTCAGGCGGCATCCTTACCCCACCCTCTCCCTGAATCGGCTCGCACAAAACAGCAGCTACATGCTGATTCATCGCTTTTGAGAGAGCGTTCAGATCCCCAAATGGGATATGGGAAAATCCTTCCACTACGGGCTCAAATCCTTTTCGATATTTCGTCTGTCCGGTGGCCGCGAGAGTAGCCAGAGTTCTTCCATGGAAAGAGTTCTCCATGGTGATAATGTTATATCTTCCTTTTTCACCACGATCATTAAAGTATTTACGGGCAAGTTTAATGGCGCCTTCATTGGCCTCAGCCCCAGAATTGCAGAAAAAAACCTTGTCCGCAAAAGAATGTTCAGTAAGTATTCTCGCCAAATCAATCTGTGGCTGAATGTGGAACAGGTTCGAGACGTGAATAAGCTTTTTGGCTTGAGCGTAAATGGCTTCAGCCAATCCGGAATGTCCGTGTCCAAGTGGACAGGCCGCTATACCTGCGACAAAATCGAGGTATGTCTTTCCACAACTATCGGTCACTCTCGCTCCGGAGCCTTCAACAAGCATGATCGGCAAGCGTCCATAAGTGTTGAAAACACATTCCTGATTACGAGAAATAAATTCCTTGGATTCAGACATCTGTCTCACCTCATCTCAATCATCGCGCCAGAACAGGACTGTTCCACGGCGACAGACATTGTAAAATTTAAAAAATTAAAAACTAAATACGTCACGATGTGTTTCGGGTTTACAGCAATTTCTATCAGGAGTGTGTCTCCGTCAATTAGCCCTGAAAACACGCCACATGTCATCTATTTCGGAAGCATCAGGCGCCGCAGGCTCAAAGGCCGGGCGCCCTGTCTCGAACAATTTCAGTTCCTATACCCTCATCGGTCAGTATCTCCAGAAGAAGAGCATGAGCTACTCGCCCATCAATTATGTGGGCTTTGGGAACTCCTCCTCTGATGGCGTTTAGGCATGACTTGACTTTTGGGATCATTCCGCCAGAAATTTCCCCATTTCTTATCATAGCTTCCGCTTGTTCTTCGGTAAGGCTGGACACTAGCTCATTCTTACTGTCGATGACGCCGGAAACATCTGTAAGCAAAATAAATTTTTCGGCGTCTAGAGCCGCCGCCAATGCGCCGGCCGCTGTGTCGGCGTTTATATTGTAAGGTTTTTCTTGTGGACCTGCTCCAACAGGCGCTACCACTGGGATGAACCCCTGATCCTCCAAGGCCGTTATGACTCCTGGGTCTATCCTTTCAACCTCACCAACCAGCCCCAGATCTTCATCTATTCCTGCCAGACGAGCCGGTTGAGCTTTTTTTGCCCGAATCAATTTTCCGTCACGCCCCGACAGACCTACCGCCTTGCCACCATAGAAATTGATGAGTGAAACGACGTCCTTATTCACCTTGGCCACCAAGACCATTTCAACCACGTCCATCGTTTCCTGATCCGTAACTCGCAAACCCTTTATGAAACGGCTCTCTTTTCCTATCTTTTTCAGCAGTTCTCCTATTTGAGGACCGCCGCCATGCACGATGATTGGCTTGATACCTATGAAACCAAGCAAGGCAATGTCCTCCGCGAAATCGCGCTTAAGATCCTCGTTCAGCATGGCGCTGCCACCATATTTGATCAGAACTCGCTTACCCCGAAAATTTCTGATATAAGGTAGCGCTTCAACAAGGATTCTTGCTCTCATGGCCGGAGTTGCCGATTCTTCTTGCATGGAAATCATCTTTTACACCCGCTCCGAATTTTATCTTTGTCCCGAATATCCGCCTGCTTCTAGGTGATCACCCGGACATCACAGCGCGTCAAAATTGTCAGTCTATCATATAAGTATAAAAAATTCCAAGTATTGTTTGTAAATTGATTAAATTCCGGTGACGCTTTCAAATTTCACTTTTGGGCTGATTGACGGAGCGCAAGGCTCAATAATTCTCGAGAACCCCAGAGACACCACATCACTTTTTAGCCTCGACTATCATCTGATGACCAAACTTTGTGAAGCGAATGGTCTCGTCAATCAATTTCCGAAATGGTCTTAAAATGACGGAGGAGTTGTTGAATTCTTTTTCGGGGTGGTAAAGTTTTTTTCGTAAATTGAATGAACGGGTTCTAATCTTTATTTGTGAGAAACCCGCTTGCTTCAAGGCGGAGAAAATCGTTTCCGGTTCAAAAAGTGTTATGTGATCGGCCCCATTGAGGTATACCCATTCCGGACCATTTACCATTCTGGACAGGGAAGCGAAATTTGTTGTAGACAGACGGATCATGCCTCCATTTCTCAATGCCCTTTGCGACAGACGCAAAGCGCTCATTGGTGATGGAATATGTTCGATGACGTCCCACATTCTGATTACGTCGAAATGCCTGTCAGGAACCTTGAAAGACTCGGCTGACTCTGAAAGAACATGCCGGACTCCCATTTTTCTGAGCCTTGAGAGCGCTTTGATGTTAACTTCGACTGCCCAGGCTTCCCAACCCAGTTTCATGGCCTGCTCCAGAAACCAGCCTTTTCCGGGACCAATTTCAAGAATTTGATTTGAGCTTCTAAATTTTTCAAGCCGTTTGA
>CAZVOU010000185.1:0-4814 GCA_964628605.1 uncultured Syntrophaceae bacterium | reverse complement strand
TCCAGTCAGCTACAAGCCGGGGCCACATCAAACCAACGGGCCTTCCTTATTTTCATGGACTGACAGCCAGCAGACAACATTGCAAAACAAATCAATATCGTTGACTTCAGCAAGCGCCCGCTGATCCCAATCGTGGAGAATCGCATGGACAGGCCCATAGACGAGCCGGAGAGATGAAGCGCACTTATTTGGAACCCAACCTCGTCAGGATTCCTAAAGTTCCTGACCATCTATTTTGTGAAATCAGGAGACTACATGTCGATGAGGACAAGGCAGTTCCCGTTTTTGTGGGTATTTCATTTTCCCGGGCTAATGAGAAAGGGTTCCGGATTCCTGCGAGACCTCTTTATGAATTATACAGACTTTCAAAGACCTTGAGCAGGATTGCATCGCAATTCAACAATTGTCAAAGCAATCGGGCAGGACTATGTTAGTTTTATAACTTTTTTTGGTCTTTTGCAGGCTTTGTGGCATGTTTAATCTCGAAACGACCTGTTAAAACTTCTTGAATGGTAAATTCAAAGTCGTGTAGATTTAATTATAGAGGGTTCGCCGTGGGGTCATTTGACCTTCGATGCACAAACTGAAAACGTAGCAGTAAGGTTTGCCACGAAAGGAGATGTTCTCATGATACCCAGGACCATTCTGTTCTGCGCCGACTTTTCCGAAAATTCGGCTCTTGCCTGCGAGACGGCCGTAGATTACGCAAAGGCATTCAATTCCAGTCTTTACGTTCTCAATGTGCTGGACACATCCAAACTAGGTTATCCCATCTACGAAGGAGAAGCGCCGGCGGACCTGCAGGAGGCCTTGCTGGTCAATGTCAAAAACACTGTTGAAAGCTCACTGGAAAAATTAAGACAGGAGTTGAGCGCCCGGATCGAAAACATATCGACATACTCCAGGCAGGGGGTTACATCAACAGAGATCCTGAAGTTTGCCAACGACTACTCCGTAGATTTAATTGTTTTGGGCACACACGGTTGGACTGGTTTTAAGCATCTGATCATGGGGTCAACCGCAGAAAATGTTGTGCGACTGGCGAAATGCCCTGTTTTGACGGTAAAGCCGAAGGGAAGCCCGGAATCATTTCTATGACAGCTGGATATCATTTCATCTGATCATGGCAAGATTTTGCCAGAGTCACAGCCGGCATAGCTCGAGAACTTTTCCGAGTTTTTTCAAACAGGCTTTTTGTCAGAACGAATGCAGGCAATTGAAGCAAGAGCAGCTCCGGGGTTCAAAACCCGGAGCCGCCCTTTCGACTCAAGAGCCATGCTCGCCTGTTAAAACCATTTTAACACTTCGACAACAGTCTGTCTGCTGTTTGTTCCAGCCATCAGATACTTTCCTAATTTGGATTTTTCATTGAGTGAACTGGCCTTCCCAGCGTATAGTACTATTTTCGACGATAGACAAAAGTCTCTTTTCCCACTAATAAAAAGTTCTCTGAATTGTATTTGCCATCTCATCTTCAGATAGGACTGCCATGGGCAGTTATTGAGGAGGATCAATCAGCAACGGGCGTTTCATGGAAAGCGGCATTTCCATCGGCATCCAGTTTACTGGAGTTTTTGCAGACTCTGTTTGCACCCCAAAAAAACCAACTGTTTATTCCGGGATTTGGAATTGTTGATTAAACACCGTTTTTGAAGTAGTCTTAGACAGGGACGATCGGATTTAATTCTTATAGAGCCTTTATTTACCGAACAGGCAGTTACACAGGAGATGCCGGAGTTCGAAACTGTTAACACGCCCCAAAGGATGCAAGACCATGATATGCTCAATCTGCAATAAACCAATAAATCAGGGCGAGACAATGACCATGTACACCATGAAAAACAGCAACACCCGCCTTTTTGCGCATGACGAGTGTTTGGCCGGTATGGTTGCTCATGACGCTACAGAACTGCATATCGAAGCCACTGAAAAACATCAGGAAAAGTAATTCTGCTGGAACTTTACCAGCATGAGGCCACTAACGCCTGAAGATGTGAAGCAAAACTGATCGCATCTAATACGTGGTCAGTAGTTTGCGCGAGATTTCCCGCAAATAATTTCTACGCTGCGCCATCGTTGGTTAGCAATTGGCATGCTGCTTGAGAGATTGAAGCTGTTTGTGGCGCCAAAATGGGAAATTTTTTAGATCATTGATGTGAGATCAAACTCTTATCTATAATCGGGCAAAAACCACAGAAGCTCAGGCTGACGGACTTTCTTTCATCAGCCAAGTTCGAAACTTGTCACACCGAACCATTTATGCAATGGTAAGCTTGGCTCTGTTCCTCTATACATTCTTGTGGTCCTGAAAACCTCGGACATGCCGTATTCATGGGCCAGGGATACTGAATCCTGGTTAACCTCAGGAACATCCAGAAAAACCGAAGTTCCCATTTCCAGTTTTGATGTTAGAGCCTTGAACAGCGACGTGGCGACAGACTTGCTGTTGGCGAACAGTGGACCAATCTTGAACCCTTCTCTGCATTGCCTCATGACCCCATAACCGACCAGGACGCCGTCCTCGACTACCCCCAGAGACTTGGTGTGTGGACGGCTTATCCAGAGTCTGAGGAAATTCTCTCTCTCGAAAGTGAAAACCTCAGAATCATAAGCGGCTATGGTTGGCCACGGAATCTCCGCAAGACCTGCAACATTGTGTATTGCGTCCAGTTGTTGGTCCTTGATCCATCTGAATCTGAAGTTGGCGCATGCTGGCCTGAATTCGGGTTTCTTGTGAGACACCAAATCCGGTCTAACGCTATCCAGGCCAACACATCGATCTCCGAGATACTTCAGACCTGCCTCCCACAACTGTAATCCATAACCTGTGTCGCGGAATTCTGGCGCCACGATGTAAAACCCCATGAATCCATATACTTGAGCGTAAGCCACGGCAGACACCATTGCCACCGGTTTGTCATCCAAAAGGCCCAGAAAGAAACCTTCAGGGTCTGACGCGTGGAAACATTCCGCGTCATACAGTCCTGGGTTCCAGCCCTCTCTCGCCGCCCAGTCACACGCCATGTCAATTTCGCCACGGGTCATCACCCGAATACTGAACTTCACTTTGTCCATATAATTTCTCCGCCATCTGATTGTTCGATGAACTGGGAGCCAATCAAGGGGTTCAGAGTATCTACTGTGTCCATCAGTTTTGTGAATTCGTGAAACCGGTTACGTAACCTTTAGGTAGAACTGGAAGAATTAAAGCATGTTTCAGTCGATGTGAGTCATCACGCATGCAATGGCCAGGACGCTCTAAAGCCTGAGACATGACTGATTTTTTTAAACTATGTTCCTGAAATAGCAATTTAAATCGCCCCAAATCAATCTCTCGTTCAATCACAAATGCGCTATTCGCCTGTTTCCGGAAACAAGGGCTTTGTATCAGTCATGCATCTGACCCCTGTGTCGAGTCTTTCAATGCGCCGGCTTGATCTGTTGTGGTTGATGATTTCCAGAAGTTCCTGTTTCATGTCAAAGATTATGGCGTCAACTTCTTCTCTGGCTATTCGTTCATAATGTCTCGGCATCAGTGTCTTCTTCCTGTTCACTCAAATTCGATAATTCTGACAGCAGCGCACACGTTCGTGGTCCATCCGGGTCAGTCATTATGCGAAACAGTCTATCACAAAATTCTCTTTTTGAGTCATTCTGAGCTGCTTGACCATGAGTCATTCCTGTCGGGCGCAACCTGCAATTACCATTCATGGGTCTAACCAGCAATGAGTTCATCCGGTCTAAACTCCCCTATCACTAGTCGTGAGTTGAGCGAAGCAATCAAATCGTCTATTCGTGGCCATTTGCTCTCATTGGTAGCCATTCTAATTTTTTGAACCTGCAAAGTAAAGCTGTTGACATTTCTTGATGAAAATAACTCTTTTCATGGTCTGGGTATTTTTCTGACGTTCTCGCCAAATAGAATCCACAGCCATATCAGACTGTGAGTTTACAACAAATTGCTCTTTTAGCCTCTCCCGCAGCCACAAGCGCCTTCGCCGGTCAGCGTCGGTCCGGGTCATTGAAAATTGGCATGGTTCAGGTCTGAGAAACCTTCTACAGCCTCAAGTTACTGTTTAAGTCCCATGTTGCATGTGGTCGGAACAAGTTATCTGAAGCTGTCCATCTTAAAACGGCAGACGATCTATGGATGAGGCAACCGGGTCGATTTTGTATGCCAATCCATAGTGTGTTCCATATCCCGGGCAGTTCGTCCACAAACCTGCAAAACCTGACCAAACGACCTCAAAAGATTGTAAATGGTTCCAGCCTCACATTCAACCATCTGCCTTTTTTCCCCACCTTGACTGATCTTCTCTTTATCTTCAAAAACTACAAATAGATGGTTCAAATTTATCAGATGACTGTTCTGGAAAGGTAGTGAAGAGATATTAGTCCCTGTTTCAGGCGCTCACTTGAACAATGTTGGCGCGCATGGCAACTAGACAGAAGAATTTTATGTAAAAACAAGTCCTTGTATTTTTTTCCCTTGTTCACTTTATTTTTATGTTAAGATTTCCGCAGATCTATTCCGAATCGAAAACCCGAAGGGGTGTTGCCGCTCAAGAAGGTCAGACCTTGAACTTTTTTTCACGTTTCCCGCCGCTACAGGTTACTTGACCGGATTGTTGTGTTTGCAGGGGTAATGATCTGACG
Organism: uncultured Syntrophaceae bacterium; assembly: GCA_964628605.1. GTDB lineage: Bacteria > Desulfobacterota > Desulfomonilia > Desulfomonilales > Desulfomonilaceae > CAITZA01. The sequence goes on along the minus strand of CAZVOU010000185.1, from coordinate 158 downwards.
CAACAGGCTGGATAGAGGCCATGGTCAATTCTACAAAGGGGAAGCTAATGCCGGCAACTATGCTCACAAAGGTCCCAACTGGAATCGCTGGATTCGATGAAATCACTGACGGGGGATTACCTCTTGGCCGCACTACACTGGTTTGCGGATCAGCAGGA
>CAZVOU010000184.1:0-11622 GCA_964628605.1 uncultured Syntrophaceae bacterium | reverse complement strand
TTTTTCGACGGATCCAAATATGTTTTCTATTTTACCTCCGAAGGCCGCGTGGATTTCAGAGAGTTGGTGAAACAGCTCGTTGCGAGATTTCCGGTAAGAATTGAAATGAGACAGATTGGAGTGAGGCATGAAGCCAAGATGACAGGCGGGTTGGCCGGGTGTGGACAGGAGTTGTGCTGTTCACGTTTTCTGACCGACTTCAGGCCGGTGTCTGTGAAGATGGCCAAGAACCAGAACCTGTCTCTGAATCCAACCAAGATTTCGGGTGTGTGTGGTCGGCTGATGTGTTGTCTCGGTTACGAGCATGAGACATACGAGGAGTTCAGCAGGGGACTTCCCAAAGTCGGTAGGATGGTCAAGACTCAAAGCGGTGATGGGCTGGTGGTAAAACACAATCCACTTGAAGAGACTATCCTGGTGAAGATAGATGAAGAAACACAGGTTGAGGTAAAGCGTGAACACATTATTTGCGAATTTGAGCCTCCTGCGCCTAAGAAGGAAGATCAACCCCAGCCCGTGAAAACAGGTAGGAAGGGTGGGCCCAAAAACGCTAATGGTCAGGCTCCCGAAGAAGATAAAACGGATGATTGATGCCATCAAGAGGTTTTGTCCGACTAATTTCTTTAAAATAATGACATGATGGTGGTCTGGCCTGACTGCTGATAAAATGGAAAGGGGGCTTTGAATAATCAGCTCCCTGTGGAGAGAACATCTGCAACGAGTCTCCAGGATATTAGGTCAGCGCTGCCGAGGATTGTAGATATATGAAGAGAGTCATACTTGGAACTGCGGGTCACATTGACCATGGAAAAAGCCAACTCGTGAGAGCCTTGACCGGCACCGATCCGGATCGTTTAAAAGAAGAGAAACAGCGAGGGATCAGCATAGAGCTGGGTTTTGCGTTTCTCGACCTGAGTCCCGAGATACGCATGGGCATAGTTGACGTTCCCGGTCATGAAAAGTTCGTCAGACAGATGGTGGCCGGTTCCGGCGGTATCGATATTGCAGCGCTGGTGGTGGCTCTGGATGAAGGCGTCATGCCTCAGACGGTTGAGCATCTCGATATATTGTCTCTTCTCGATTTGCGGCAAGGTATTGTCGTCCTCACGAAATCGGACCTGGTTGATGAAGAATTAGCCATGCTCGCAGAGGAGGATGTTCGTGACCTTGTAAAAGGCACATTTCTCGAAAACGCCCCAATGATCAGAGTTTCGTCCAAAACAGGTGAGGGCATAGACGAACTTAAGGAAAAACTCCTTGAACTGGCTACCAATGCCGCGTCAAGACCTGTACACGGACTGCTTCGTTTGCCGATTGACAGGATATTCAGTATCAAAGGGCATGGGACAATCGTCACTGGAACATTGATATCGGGCCAACTCAAAGTTGGGGATGAAGTGGAAATACTCCCTAAAGGGGTAAAGTCCTCAGTTCGATCCCTGGAATCGCATAATACTTTTGAACAGCAGGCGTATCCAGGTGAACGAGTGGCTGTCAATTTAAGGGGAGTCGAACATGATCAGATATCTCGGGGAGATGTCCTGACCCATCCCAACAGTTTTGAACCCTCTTACATAATAGATGTTAAGCTCAAAGCCATTCAGCGTTCGGAGTTTTCACTGACGGACAGAAAAAAAGTCCGGTTACATCACTACACAGCGGACGTGGAAGCCATGGTGGTGCTCCCGGAGAAAAACGCTCTGGAGGGAGGAGAACAATCGGTTGCTCAACTAAGGACCTCTTCCCCAGTCGTCCCGGCTGCGGGTGACAAGTTCGTCATCCGTGCAATATCTCCGGCAGTCACCTTGGGCGGCGGAACCATAGTCAACCCACGCGGCGCAAAACTCAAGGCACGTTCATCCAGGGTTTTTCTGGAGACTAATCGTGAGGATGACACTGCCATTGTTCTCTCTCTAGTGCGAAGCTCCGGTCTCAAGGGTGTGACCAGAAGTGAGCTTTTGGGAATGTCCGGACTCTCAGCCTCAAAGTTGGACAAGATTCTTGACAACATAAGAAATCTCAAACAGGCTATTCAGTTCGATACGGCAGAAAAGAGACTCATCCATCAGGATTATTTTGATCTCATCAAGAAAAAGCTACTGCGTAAAGTATCGACCTTTCATCAGGACCAACCTCTCAAGGAGGGTATTTCCAAGCAGGAACTACGTTCAACTACTCCAGGCTCCGACAAACTTTTCAAATCTGCTCTCGATCAATTATGCGGGCAGAAAGAACTGATTGATCAAGGCGATACTGTTCGATTGTCCAGCCACAAAGTGAAGCTCCACGACAATCAGGAAGAACTGCTGGATCGGTTTTACGGATTGATCAAAGAGGGGGGAGTGATGCCACCCTTGGTCAAGGAATTGCTGGAAGTCACAAAATGTGACCCGAAACAGGCCAGAAACCTGATGGCATTGTTGGAAAAAAACAAGAAAATCACAAAAATAAATCAGGACATGTATTTTGAGACAACGCTGCTCAATGATATCAAGAGCAAGCTCATAGATCGAATTCGTTCCACGGGCGGAATCACGCCATCAAAATTTCAGGAACTTACGGGATCTTCCAGGAAATACAACATCCCTCTTCTTGAATATTTTGACAAGGAGAGAGTAACTCTTCGAGTCGGCGATCAACGGGTGCTCAGAGGAGCCGGCAACTCGGGTGGAGCAGGAAATTCCGAATAGAAGTCAGCAAGTTTACGTATTCGTTCAAGACAGTCAGACCTGTATGATTCAAATTTCTTTGCATTTTCTGGTAACTTGTCTTTGATGTAACGCATCAGCGCCCACGCCTGATGGTCCATGCAGAGAAAGGCGTCATCAAGGAGTTTCAGCAATTTCTTGTCCAACAGAGACATTGAAGGGGAGTCGATCATTTTTATTTTAGCCCTGATAATTCTAATTCTCCGCTGGACGTTTTTGGTTATTTCCATAGCAGTGTCCCCGGGAATCACATCTGAAACGAAACCGTCCGCCGTGGCCCCCAGTAGCAGGAAGGAATCGTTCAAATATGCCGTAGCAGTTTCACCGAAGGCGTTTATCAGAGGCCCCTGGTTGGCTGCGTAACATGTTGATGTAAAAAATAAAATGATCAGGACAACGGGGATTTGCAGTCTCTTCATAGTAGTTATTGTATTTCCCGGATTTTAGTGGCATCTAAAGCCTTTTAATCAACCAATTTCTTATCATGGACTGAAAAAGGAGACAACTGATTTCATGAAAATTCTTTTACATGCCTGCTGCGCACCCTGTCTGGTGATTCCGCATGACGATCTCACTTCTCAAGGGCATGATGTGACGGCAATATTTTTCAATCCTAACATACACCCTTATACCGAGTGTTTGAGACGACTTGACGCATTCAACACTTACACGGCTCAAAACGACATAAAAGTCCTGGAAGATAACACCGGCAAAGGTATGGAGGACTGGTTCCGCGAAGTGGCTTTCCGAGAGTCACAGAAATGCTGGATATGTTTCAATTTCCGAATGGACGTTATCGGCAGGCTGGCTGAATCCAAAGGGTTTGACGCTTTTTCCACAACGTTGCTTTTCAGTCGTTTCCAGAAGCATGAATTGCTAAAATCGACATGTGAGGCGGTATCCGCAAAATATGAGATTCCGTTTATTTACAGTGATTGGCGTTCCGGCTGGAATGAGGGGGTAAAGCGATACAGAAAACTTGGGCTTTACCGCCAAAAATATTGTGGCTGTGTTTATAGTGAGAAAGACCGTGCGCTCAAGATAATGTGATCCTGTAAACTAACGGGCCCTAAATTTGGTTTCAGGCAAATATGCGTGTTGCCGTTTGCAGTTGACCTATTGTATAGTACATCCATCACAGTCCTTAGTTATGGGATGATCAATGGATTTATGCGTGCGGGATGGTCGCTGGCGGGGCTTCATCATTTTACTGGCGGTTTTACTGCCGGTATGCTGGGCAAAGGTTTCTTTTGCTGAGCAGGGTCGCAATTTCAGGGACTCGGGGGCCAAGCCGTGGCTGATGATAAGCCTGAATCCTGAGGGGCACTCCAGAGGCGCAAGGAATGTTCAGTCGGTAATTGAGAACATAACCGGTGAAAAACGTTGGGTTTCGATGCATTTCAAAGATGTGACCCTCGAGAAACTGGAACAGTTGGCGCCGGATTTTATCGTGCTGAGTCCTCAGGGAACACCGTGGTGCAGATATACGGGGAAGACAGGGGTAGCGTTACAGAATTTCCTGTGGATGCTGCCGACCATCGCCGAAGATCTGAATATTCCTATTTTAGGGATTTGTGGTGGACATCAGGCCCTTGCCCTGGCATTTGGGGGCAGAGTGGGTCCGATCAGGGCAGGCTACCTGGACTGTATGCCGTACAACAAGGAACGTCAGGGTGGAGTGATCAAGTTGACACAGATGAATCCGGACCCTATTTTCATGGGGCTCGAGGGTGACGTTAGCATGGTTGAGAGCCATTATGACGAGGTCAAAATTTTGCCTCCCGGATTTGTGCTGCTGGCGTCTGATAAACTCAGCCCCAATCAGATAATTCGACATCCGAGCAGGCCGGTTTATGGCATTCAGGGACACCCTGAACATTTCTTGTCCAGCCGCCCGGACGGGGGCATCCTGATAAGAAATTTTCTTGAAATAGCTCAAATTCACAATGAAACAACACGAGGGAAGGTGACCAACGCGCAGGATAGCCTGGCTTTTCTTCAATAGCCGTTTCCTGGAGTCGGATGGTTCTGTTTTGTTGTGTCTGATAGAAGTCATAGTAGGGAAAAGTCAAACTTCGTTTACTTGAGAGCGTTGTTTGTTGTTGCAATAAAGACACCCCTCAACCCTTAGTGGAGGTATTAAATGGGCGATGAGAACCGAAAGATACTAGTAGTCGGGGGAGGAATCAGCGGTATTACAGCCGCTATTGAAGCGGCCGAAGCGGGAGCAGAAGTCACGATAATTGAACGCAACCCTTATCTGGGTGGGCGTGTGACTCAACTGAACCAGTACTTCCCCAAACTTTGTCCACCAACCTGCGGTCTGGAAATAAATTTCAGGCGCATCAAGCAAAACCCCAAAATATCGGTCTATACTTTGGCGGAAATTGAATCCTTGTCCGGCGCCCCTGGAAATTATCAGGCCGTTGTCAAACTACATCCAAGATACGTCAATGATAACTGCACTTGTTGTGGAAAATGCTCTGAGGTTTGTGAGACTCAAATTCCAAATCCTGTAAATTACGGAATGGATTCCATGCCAGCGGCTTATTTGCCTCACGCTATGGCTTTTCCCTTCAAATATGTCATTGATCCGGCAATAGTCGGCACTGAAGATGCAAAAAAATGCGTAGAAGCTTGCAAATATAATGCGATCGATCTCGAAATGCAGCCTGCGGTTTTAAATCTCAATGTTGGTTCGGTCGTTTGGGCCACAGGTTGGGATCCTTATGAGGCTGAAAAAGTCGATTATCTCGGTTTTGGCAAGTATCCCGATGTGCTGACAAGTGTAATGTTTGAACGTTTGTCTTCGCACAGTGGACCCACCAAAGGCCAGATAACCAGGCCTTCCGATGGAAAACCCGTCCAAAGCATAGCTCTGGTTCAGTGCGCCGGTTCCAGGGACGAAAATCACCTGGCTTATTGTTCAGGGATTTGCTGCCTGGCGTCTCTGAAGCACGCAACTTACCTGAGAGAGCAGAACCCCGACAGCAAGGTTTTCATCTATTACATCGACATTCGGGCAATGGGCAAATACGAAGATTTCTACACGAAAGTCCAGGCGGATGAAAATGTCGTCCTTACCAAGAGCAAAATAGCCAGAGTGACTCTGGATAAAGAATCAGGCCAGATGCTGGTGCAGGGCGAAGACATTGGCCGGGGCGAAAAGGTGAAACAGTTGGTCGATCTGGTTGTGCTCGCTGTAGGAATGAAGCCCGGAACCGCCTCATGCAAGCCATCACTGGAAATGGAATACGATGACTTTGGTTTTGTAACGGGATCAGGCTCTTCAGGGCTCATCCCAGCCGGATGCGTTAAGGCGCCGATGGAAGTGGCGGCGTCACTTCAGGATTCTACGGCGGCCGCTTTGAAAGCCATCTCGACGGCCATGGGGAGGTAGAGTTAATGGATCAAAAAATTGGTGTATATATATGTTCGGGTTGCGGAATAGGAGAAGCATTTGACTGCCAGGCTCTTGATTCTGTAGCAAAAGAGTTCAAGGTCGCCAAGGTGGAGCACAGTGAAGTGTTGTGCGGCCCCGCCGCTCTTGAGACTATCAATTCAGATATTAGTTCAGGCGCAGTAAACTGTGTCGTGATAGGGGCCTGTTCAGGAAGAGTCAAGACCGATGAGTTCTGTTTCGATCCGATGACTGTCATTTCTGAACGTCTCAACCTGCGTGAACATGTGGCCTGGTGTCAGCCGGCCGGAGCTGAAGACACCCAGATGATGGCTGACGATTATCTGAGGATGGCCATTACCAGAGTCATGAAGTCAACTCTTCCCAAGCCTTACATGGAAGAAATGGACAAGAACATCCTGGTAATCGGAGGAGGGGTCTCGGGGCTTCAGGCCGCATTGGAAGCGGCAAAGGCCGACTACAAGGTAATACTTGCCGAGAAAGAGGCCTCTCTCGGCGGTCAAATGATGAACTGGCACAAAAATACACCTGCTCGCCCCCCGTATCAGGAGCTTTCTGAAATAAGCGTTCAGGCCACCATTGACCAGGTTACCTCCAACCCTAATATAACAGTCAAGACTGGAGTGACGATTGAGAAAATAGCCGGCGCTCCGGGAATGTTTGATGTGACTTTCTCAGACGGCGGTGGCGCAACCCGAGTCGGCTCCGTAGTTCTGGCAGCCGGCTGGAAACCGTACGACGCCTCCAAACTGGAGAACCTTGGGTTTGGAAAGTTTCCCGATGTCATCACTAATACCCAGATGGAAGAGATGGCAAAGTCAGGGAATATCGTGTGCCCGTCCGATGGTTCACCGGCTTCAGTTGTAGCCTTCATTCAATGCGCCGGTTCACGCGATCAGGATCATCTCCCATACTGTAGCGCAGTTTGTTGCCGGGTTTCTCTCAAACAGGCCATGTATGTCAAAGAAGCCAATGAAGAGAACAAGGCCATAATCTTCTACAAAGACATGAGGACTCCCGAGCAGGCCGAGGAATTCTACAAAAAGGTTCAGAAGGATGGAGTGGTCTTTGTGAAGACCGACACCTCGAAGGTCACAATCTCGGAAGGCTCCGAACGGAAGCTAACCATCGAGACAATGGACGACCTGTTGGGTGAGCCAATACAGATGGAAGCCGACCTGGTAGTCCTGGCCACCGGTATGCAGCCGGCTACACTGGACGATCCCATCCTGAACCTGGAATACCGCCAGGGACCGGCCATGCCTGAGCTGAAATATGGATTCCCCGATTCCCACTTCATCTGCTTCCCTTACGAAACCAGGAGAACGGGAATTTACGCGGCCGGATGTGTTCGTCAGCCTATGACGGCTTCAAGATCGGCAAGTGACGGCACGGGAGCCGCCATGAAGGCTATTCAGTGCGTTGAGATGGCTTCGCAAGGCAAGGCCGTCCATCCGCGAGCCGGAGACATGTCCTATCCCGAGCTTTTTATCCAGAGATGCACACAGTGCAAACGCTGTACCGAAGAATGTCCATTCGGCATGTACAATGAAGATGTAAAGGGAACGCCTCTTCCACATCCCACGAGATGCCGCCGATGCGGTATTTGCATGGGCTCGTGCCCTGAAAGGATCATATCTTTCAATAACTACTCCGTGGATATGATCGGCTCCATGATCAAATCAATCAACGTTCCTGATGAATATGATGAAAAACCTCGTGTTATCGGGTTTATATGTGAGAACGACGCTTTTCCATCACTCGACATGGTTGGCTTGAACAAACTTAATTATCCGCCTTGGTTCAGGTTCATTCCGTTGCGCTGTCTCGGATCGCTCAACCTAGTCTGGATAGCCGATGCGCTCTCAAAGGGCATCGATGGAATAGTGCTTTTTGGCTGTAAATTCGGGGATGATTATCAGTGCCACTTCATACAGGGTAGTGAGCTGGCAAATACCCGAATGTCAAAAATTAAAGAAACTTTGGATCGACTGGTACTGGAGTCTGATCGCATCAGGTTTGAACAAATTTCTATCGATCAGTATCATAGAATACCTGCCATTCTGGAAGAATTCAGCCAGAGACTGGAAGAACTCGGTCCTAACCCGTATAAGGGCTTCTAATCAAAGGAAGAAATATGGAAACTAAGATACCTTTTTTGGAAGTAAGTGACGCTATTGTAATGTCGGGCGCCGAAACTCTGTACTGGTGCATGCAATGTGGTTTATGCACCGGCACATGCCCGTGGAGATTGGTTCCGGGTGAGGCCTCTGAGGAATTCAACGTCAGACTGGTTCAGAGAATGGGGCAACTCGGGCTCGAGGGCTTTGAGTCTGAGAACTGCCTCTTCGCATGCACAACCTGTCGAGCATGCCAGGACAGATGTCCGAGGGGCGTAGACATCATCGGTAATATACGTGGCATGAGGGCCATGCTGGCTGAAGTGGGCACAATACCGCCGAGTCTGAAGCCTATCGCCGGAAGCCTCCATTCTCAGGGGAATCCATGGTCCGGCTCTCGGGAGAAACGCACCGAGTGGATGGAAGGTCTGGATGTTCCAATCTTCTCTGCGGATACCGAATATCTGCTATTTGTTTGCTGCACGTCCTGCTACGACATCAGGAGCCGCAAGATAGCCAAGGCGGTTGTAACCTCTCTAAAGGCCGCCGGGGTGAGCTTCGGAGTTATTGGCGCCGAGGAGAGTTGTTGCGGTGAATCCATCAGGAAAATTGGCGATGAAGCGCTATTCTCCAAGCTGGCGGAATCAAACATCAACCTCTACAACAGTAAGGGCGTGAAGAAGATTATAGTGACTTCCCCTCACTGTCTATACACCATGAAGAACGAATACCCGGAACTGGGTGGTGAGTTCGAGGTTTACCATTACACCGAAATCCTTGCCAAGGCCGTTTCCGAAGGCAAGGTAAAACTGTCCGGTAAAATGGCCGGAGAGGTGGCCATGCATGATCCCTGCTATCTGGGCCGCCACAGTGACATCTATGACGCTCCAAGGGATTTGATCAGCGCTATTCCCGGTTCCGAACTTAAGGAACTGGACAGAAACAAGAAAGATAGTGTTTGTTGTGGCGGTGGTGGCGGTCGCGTTTGGATGGAGACCAAAGCCGGTGAGAGATTCGCCGAACTTAGAATCACCGACGCTATTGATTCAGGCGCAAAGACTCTTGTTACTTCATGCCCCTATTGCATTACGATGCTTGAGGATTCCTGTAATGTCATGGGCAAGAGCGCCGAGTTGAAAGTTATGGACCTTTCAGAACTGGTCGCAGAGAATCTGTAATAACTTGAGTATTATAGTTTGATGCGATGTTAATGGTTAAGCGCCCGGAAACGGGCGCTTTTTATTTACCGGATGTGTTTTGCTCTCGGGTAGGCTGTCAGGTAAACGCTGAACAACAACCCCACAAAGATCGCCATCCATAAGGTGCAGATCCTTATTAACATCACGGCCGGCAGACCATCTGAGTAACTTATTCCCATGAAAGCCATCAGCCCCATCATCCCGGCTTCAGTCCCACCTATGCCCCCAGGAGCCATCGACAACGCTCCGACAAGCGTGGAAAAGCAATAAATGAAATTGGCTTCCAGGACGGTGGCGCTAAGACCAAACCCCTTCATTATTATGTAAAGGGAAACTGATTCCATGGCCCACGCCAGAGTCGATAAAACCAACCCTGTTGCAAATATCCGGACTGTCATTAATTCTTTGCCGTGAAGAAGCGCTGAAAGAACTTTGTTTGAGGGCCAGGCAAGTATCCGAAATCCGGCGAGCCAGTTCAACACAGGACGGTAAATACTCTCCATGCACAAAAACAAACCGCCGGCGATTACCAGGAACGCGCATATCAGGAACAGGCTGATCCACCCCTCAAAGAGCAACAAAGAAGCTGATCCCAGCAAAAGCACGCCAAAAAGATCCATCAAACGCTCGACCACCAGTATTCCGACCACCTTCGTCACTCGAACCCCATAATCGCGTTTAAGGAAAACGCCTTTCATAGCTTCGCCAATCTTACCGGGTGTTCCAGTTAAGGCAAAACCCGCAAGGAATGAGCTTATGGAATAAACTAGAGGAACGTTTTGTCCCATCTTTTCAAGATAGTAGTGGAATCTGAAACCTCTAAGAAGCCAGCCCGTGAAAACCAGTCCGATGACCGTCAGAAGAGAATCCACGGGAAAACGTCTGATGGCTGAAAGAATTGATTTGTAATCAGAGGCCAGGGCCACCGCCCCATAAAGGGCTACCCCAACCAGCGAGAAAATCAGCACCGACCGAACTATGCGTGAGTAGGAAAACTTTTGATCTTTCTCAACGTCATCATCTACCAGGGAAGACAGTTGATCAACGTCGCCACTCGTTTCGTTTGTCACCATTTATATGAACCTTAAAGAATTGTTAGTTGCTAACGCCTCGGAAAATACACGCATCTCTGGCTGAAGTTAGACCAGGCCGCATCGAGCTGATAACGTAAATTATTTACATAAGCCGCCATTTGTTGGTACTGAGGGTCCGATGGGCGCATACTCTGGGCGTGATAATAAGCCTGGTAATATGAATTCCAAAGAGTTTTCCAGTTCCGTTCCAACTGAAGGCATTCCCCAAATTCAGGGTTGCTCAGGTTGGGCCTGAACGCATATTCCGAGTCCATTGGCTGGGGCGCCTGCTGTGGGCTGGGTCGCCGTTGAGGCGCCATCTGTTGTGGGGCTGGTTGTTGAATCTGCGGCGCTTGAGGAACACCCTGAAAAGGAGCCTGAGAACCGGCCTCGTCCGGAGCGACCAATATGCCGAGCCCAGACAAAAAGGATAAAATTAAAAAAAGAGCCAATCCCTTTTTAGTAAATGTCATGTGATTCATCATGAGACCCTCAAAAAGGATGTTAATTTCTAAACTATATTATCTGTTGGATAAATAACTAGTTATAATCATACAGTAATAAAAGTGATTGGTCAAGCAGCCAATGTTCGGGCCAGCGCTATACGACCTTTGCGAAGGCGTCACAATGAATTCTTAGCGGGCGGAGCCGATTGTTCGGGAATTCTAAACACGAAATAATACAGAACCGTAATAAGTGATAGCACTATTACCGCAGACCATACAGCGTCGGTCGAAAAGTGTCCACCCTGAGAAATTCTAGCCAGACTCATCAACACCCCGTAAAGCAAACCTGATACCAGTCCAACCGAAGCGACTACAGGATGAATAGGATAAAGCGCCACCACCGAACAATTCGAAAAGGCAATCGCGCAATGACCACATACAAATGACTTTCCGCATCCTCTGCCACCGGGGTTCCAGAAATGGCGATATTGCTCCGTAGACCCGAACTGCTTCAGATCAGCCGGCCGAGGGCGGCCCCAGTGCTCTTTCAGGATGCCGTTGACCACAAGTCCAGGTCCAAGAATGACCGTGAGGATGATCACAAGGAAGGGTCTGGTATACCGTCTGTTTAAACGCCCCAGTTTTACCAGCAGAC
>CAZVOU010000183.1:0-6751 GCA_964628605.1 uncultured Syntrophaceae bacterium | reverse complement strand
ACACTACATAATTCAAGAAGCTGAAAACCCTTTACTCCCATAATATCAAGTATGACCAGATCGTATTTCTCGTTTTCCAGAAGTTTCTTAGCGCTCTCAAAATTGTTTGCCGTAACCAGTTTACAGTCCGAAAGCTCTTCGCCTATGACTTCGAGAACATCAGGTTCGTCATCAACCGCAAGGATTCTTTTATCTTTCAGAATCGTGACGTCTTCCATGTGCCGTCTCCTAAAAATAATCAGCTGCCGCAACAAAATGGGCCGGAATTTTTCCGACCAAATTCAATTTTAACAGGACTACAGATGACATTAAATCAAGCTGTCTTGAGTTTTCTAATAGATACCCACTGGACTCCGGCAATCGCGATAAAAATTCCGAGTCCGATAAGGTCGGTGATCCAACCGGGTTTTATTAGCGCCAAAGCTCCTATCAGCATAAGAACTCTGAAAGGGGTATTCATTCGGGTCAGCAACCACCCCTGGACCGCGGAAGCTAAACATAAGGTCCCCAGCAATCCCGTCACCACAGTCATGAATATATCAAACCCTGTGGCAGGGGGAGCCAGAACCATGGCCGGACCATATATGAACATGAAGGGGATGATGAAACCGGCGATGGCAAAGCGCATGGATTGCCAACCAACATCCCAGGGCTTTGCGTTTGCGATAGCGGCTGCCGCAAATGAGGCCAGAGCCACTGGTGGTGTGAGCGCTGAAAGACAAGCAAAATAGAAGATAAACAGGTGCGCTGCAATTGGGGCGACCTGAAAATCCTTCACCAGGGCTGGCGCCAGAACAGAAGCGCCAATGGCGTAGGCCGCTGTAGTCGGCATTCCCATTCCGAGCACGACGGCGACCACTGCCGTAAAGATTAGCGCCACGAGAAGGTTGCCCTGTGAGTAGCTGAAGATAATCATGGCAAACTTTTGGCCGAGACCGGTTTGAGTGAGCACACCGACAATAATCCCCGCTGCAGCGCATGTAGCGATAATCTCCATTGCTCCACGAGCGCCATTGGACATTGTTTTCAGAATTTCGGCCAGTCCCATCCGAGTGTCTTTTCTCACCCAGCTAGCCATTATTAGCGTGATTATTCCGATCAATGCGGCTCTCGATGGTGACCACATCAGAACCATCAGGCAGACAAGCAGGGTGACCAGAGGGATGAGCAAGTATCCTTTTTCAAGCATTATCTGTTTGAAAACCGGCATATCCTCTTTGGGAATGCCCTTTAATCCGGCGCTACCGGCATAAAAATCAATCATCCAGTAGGATGCGTTAAAATATAGGACGGCGGGTATGAGCGCAGACAGGCAGATATCAGCATAGGGCACGCTGAGAATTTCGGCCATGAGGAAAGCCCCGGCGCCCATTACCGGGGGGACAATCTGACCACCACTGGAATTCATGGCCTCTATAGCCCCGGCTATCTTGGATTTGAATCCCGAGGCCTTCATTAGAGGTATGTTGAAAACGCCATCGACCACAACGTTCGCCACGGAGGATCCGGATGCCGTTCCTATAAGAGCGCTTGACACTATGGAAACCTTAGCTGGTCCTCCTCTGGCGCGACCTGCGATACATCTGGCAAAATCAACAAAGAACTTTCCCGCTCCCGATGCATCCACGAAAGCTCCAAACAGCACAAACAGAAATATGTAATGCGCTGACGCCTGGACAGGCAGACCAAGTATTCCGTCAAGACTGAACAAAAATGTTATTTCACGCTCCCATGAATAACCTCTATGCTGGAACAATCCCGGCAAGTAGTTGCCAAAATGGCCATAAAGAATGAATAATATCGTAAGTAAGGCCAGCGGTAGGCCTGCTGTCCTCCTGGCCATTTCCCATACGCCTATGACAAAGAGCAGTGAAAAGAAGAAGTCCCACGCAGTTGGGACAACGCCCACTCTATAAATCCATTCATCGAAGACGATAAAGATGTATATGGTAGGGGCGATCAGCGTCAGCATGAAAAAGTAGTCGATGAGATGTGGTTGGTCTTTACCAAGCCCCTTGGCGGCAGGCACAATGGCAAACAGCAACAGCCCTCCGAGCACCACGTGTAAGGTTCGAAAATACCAGGGATCGATTGGATGTATTGTGAGGACCCAAATGTGAAACAGACTGGTTATCAAACCTATTGCAGCCACAATAATTGAAAAAGGCTGTTTTAAGGGACGCCCTCCTGACACCTCGATATCTTTGATGTTCATTTCCTCGAGTTTTTTCTCGACATCCTTAATGTCAACAGGAGCAAAGTCATTAGCCATAGGCGTCTACCTCTTGAAATTAGAAAAATGTAGAAATTATAAGTTGATCAGTCTATCCGGCATGCGTTTCCGAGCCTAAATGCCCGGAAACGCATGCCGGACTCCTGAGCTTAATCCCGATAAGTCCCTTTTTCAGATCACACAGGTCATCTGACAAACCGGCTGAATCCGGTGTCTCACTTCGGTGGGAGAAGTCTTTCTGGAATCTTGATCCCTTTTTCCTGATAGAATTTTACGGCCCCAGGATGAAGCGGGACCGGACTGTAGATTACATTTTCCGGTTTTACTTCAGTGGCCGAACTGTGGGCTGCTATCAATATGTCTATGTTGGCGAAAGTATTCTTGATGACTTCATAAACAAATTCTTCGGGCATGTTCTTGGGAACAACCATGAAGTTCCACAGAGTCAGGGTTTCAATATCGTGATCCTTGTTGCTCTTGTAAGTTCCTTTTGGAACTGATCCTTTGGCAAAATATGGAAATTTTTCAATGAATTTGTCAGCTACGTCGTTGGGAACCCCGTATACCGACGCGTCGTGAGTAGTCTCCACTTCTGTAATGGTAACCCAGGGAAGTCCGACTGAATTTCCGCTGGCGTCCAGCATGCCGTCCTTGAGCTGGGAGTTCAGGTCGGAAGAACTGGCGTTAACTATTCTCTTGGGTTTTACTCCCGCAGTTTCGATGATCTTGGGCCAGTAGGTGGCAGGTGTTCCGCCAATCGGACCGACGCCTACGCTCTTACCCCCGAAGTCTTTGATGCTCTTTATTCCTGTGCTGGCCAGTGAATACATCTGGAAATAAGTGGTGTAGAGGGGCAGGATGGCTCTCTGGTTCTGGAATTTCTTTCCTTTGGCCCATCCGTCACCTGCCCAGCCTTCGGCCGCCGGGGCGTTGGTGATCATCCCAAAATCCAGGCTGTTGCTCTCGATTAGCTGAACATTATGTACTGGACCACCCGTTGACTCAACGTTCCCCGGTATGCCCATCTTATCATTGAGCAGCTTGGCGAAGCCTCCGGCCCACACAAAATATGTTCCGCCAATGGGCGCTGCGCCAATTGTGACTGACTTTGGCCAGCCATCCTTCGATTGGGCCCATCCAGTCGAGCAGAACATCACAACTACTGCAGCAGCTAGAAAAAATGCGAAAGTTCTTTTCACCATGAAAACCCCCTTGCGTCTATTTTAAGTGTTCCGGCAAGAATTCCGGCAAAATACTCTGTGGTAACAAGAACAGATGAAGTCACTCGACTTACCAGGGCCAAGGGTCTGCCTCCAGAACCCCACTTGACCTTGAGAAGTGGCAAGCGGCCAAAATACATGTCATTCCTTTTTGTTTGCTACGGGAGCTGTTTCTTGCATCCGGAGAGACCGACTATATAAATCGAAAACTAATTGGCGCTGTATCGGGTGGCTGAAAATAATTTAAACAAGTTCAACACTCCTGTCAAATAGTTGTTTGGCGGTAACTTGACAATGCCGGCGCCCGGCCGTCCCTGTGGCCTGGACGGTCATCGATTCAACTTTCTTGCCAAACCCGCGAAACGGTATCAATAAAGTTTTGACAGCTACTAAAATTTTTGCGAGCCTTCAAAGCAGGAACCTGAGGAATAGAGGATCCCGTCTCTCTACATGAGTTTCAGAATTAATTTAAGTTGAGCGCCTGTCACCGGATTTTCTCAGCCTCCAACAGCAATCAGAAAGGAGTAAACCCTATGATACCCAAAAGAATACTGGTCTGCACGGATTTTTCCGAGAACTCCATCCCAGCGCGTGAATGCGCGGTAGATTACGCCAAGGCTTTCAATGCGAGCCTGTTGGTTTTGCACATCGTAAATTCTTCCAGACTGGGCTATCCCGCTTTTGAGGCCGGTGTGCCTTTCGATCTTCAGGGCGTCCTGTTGAACATTCAGGAGGAAGTGAGAAAAGCCTTTGAGGAAGTCAAGCAGGATTTGAGCGCCCAGATTGAAAGCGTTTCCACGCACTCCAGGGTGGGGGTTCCCGCATCGGAAATCACCAAATTTGCGGAAGAGAACGCCATCGATTTAATAGTGATGGGCACTCACGGCTGGACCGGTTTCAGACACCTGATTCTCGGGTCCACTGCGGCAAATGTTGTCAGGACGGCAAAATGTCCGGTGCTGACTGTCAAGGCGCAGGCAGGAACCGACGAGATCTAGGGAAATTTGCGTGAGACGGCGAGATTGACTAAAATATGTACATCACTATAATGGGAAAGTTTGAGTTCCGCTTGGAGTTGAGAAACCATGAAATTCTGGCGATTGCCGTTAGACGCTGAAGCGCATTCTATTCCTCAGGGAACGGTCAATATCATTGAAAGTCGATGCAAAGGCTGTGGTTTCTGCATTGAGTTTTGCCCGAACGGGTGCATGAAGCAGAGCAAAAGGTTCAATGAGAAGGGCTACCATCCCCCGGAGTTGATTTTCCACGCCGAAGATTGTGTCGAATGCGGTCTGTGCAGTCTTATCTGTCCTGAATTCGCCATCTTTACGGAACTCAAAGAGGCCAAGAAAATTACTGAAGACGACATACAAAAGGTGACTACGCGCTATTCGCGCAGGGACAGACGCTCCATCAAGCGCTAGGCTTGCGCTGTCAAACGTTTATCCCTGCAAATCAACCGTGGGGACAATTCAGACCGGGGTCACTCTGAATGGTAGTGGCCCCGGCCCATTCAATACAAACGTGCTGGAAATCAAGTAATGGCAGATCGAGACGTATTAACAGGTGAGCACTTCATTCATGGGGACGCTGCGTGCGCTGAGGGCGCCCTTGCCGCCGGCTGTCTATTTTTTGCTGGATACCCGATCACACCGGCCACCGAAGTTGCGGAACGCATGGCCAGAAGGCTTCCTGAGGTTGGCGGTGTATACATTCAGATGGAGGATGAAATAGCCTCGATGGCAGCGATTCTCGGGGCATCCTGGGGTGGCGCCAAATCCATGACGGCCACATCCGGTCCCGGCTTCTCTCTCATGATGGAGAACATCGGGCTAGGCATGATGACCGAAACCCCCTGCGTAGTGGTAAACATAATGCGCGGCGGGCCATCTACCGGATTGCCGACTCTTGTAGGACAGGCCGATGTCATGCAGGCCCGCTGGGGATCTCACGGAGATTACGGATGTATAGCGCTGGCTCCTTCCTCTCCTCAGGAATGTTTTGATTACACGATCAAGGCTTTCAACCTGTCTGAAAAATACAGGCAGCCGGTGTTTGTGCTCGGCGACGAGGTTGTCGGACACATGACTGAAAAAGTTATCATACCCAAGAAAGACAGGATAAAGGTAACTCCACGCCAGACTCCCAAACAATCCAGGGAAAATTATCTGCCGTTTGATTCTAGCGGACCTCTGCCGCCGCCTATGTCTGTTGTCGGTCAAGGATACCACGCTCATGTGACAGGCCTGACCCATGATGAGCGGGGTTATCCAGTGATCACGGCCGACGTACAGGAACGCAACGTCCGTCACATAGTTGATAAGGTCAGAAACAACGCCGATAAGATAATCGAATTCGAATCACTGGGCCTTGAGGACGCAGAAGTTGTTGTTGTGGCGTATGGTTGCACTTCAAGGGTTGCGAGGCAGGCGGTCGAGAACATGCGGGCTCGTGGGCATAAGGTTGGTCTGGTCAAACTTGTCACTCTTTGGCCATTCCCTTCGACGCTCATTCGTAGTCTGGCGCCCAGAGTCAAGGGTTTTGTCGTGCCGGAAATTAATTACGGGCAAATGGCTTACGAAGTGGAAAGAACATCCCAGGGGAAAGCGGAAGTGCTTCTTATGGCTCTCATGGGTGGATCGATACACACTCCGGCGGAAATTGAAGATGGAGTAGGGGAATTTTTGTAATCCTGGACTGTGTGAGCTTACTGAACTGTTTACCGGCGCCATACTCCAGGCCGTCATGATAACTTTTAAGCGACCTACGCTAAAACACAAAAAAATCCGGTTGGTCGCAGTTGGGAGCGTCAATGAAAGTACGTCTCAGAAAATTATCTCAGTTCGATAAAGAAGCAGCCGAAACGCTGATACAGAAAGATCATGGCCTCCACCCGGATGACAAGTATCTGAAACCGGGCAGGATTCCTCATATATGGTGCCCGGGGTGCGGGTTGGGTGTCGTGTTGACGACCTTTATTGAGGCTGTCAGGCGTAACAGGATTCCAATCGATAAATGCGCTGTTGTTTCAGGTATTGGATGTACGGGCAGGGTAGCGGGATATCTCGATATGGACACCTACCACACCACACATGGGAGGGCCATACCCTTTGCCACCGGACTGGCGCTTGCCAATCCAGACATTTCAGTGACCGTTTTCTCGGGTGATGGCGATCTTTTCGCCATAGGCGGCAATCATCTCATCCACGCAGCAAGAAGAAATATTAACCTCAAGGTCATTTGTGTGAACAACTTTAACTTTGGCATGACCGGAGGACAGGTCGCTCCCACGACTCCG
>CAZVOU010000182.1:0-7512 GCA_964628605.1 uncultured Syntrophaceae bacterium | reverse complement strand
TTCTCGGGTGATGGCGATCTTTTCGCCATAGGCGGCAATCATCTCATCCACGCAGCAAGAAGAAATATTAACCTCAAGGTCATTTGTGTGAACAACTTTAACTTTGGCATGACCGGAGGACAGGTCGCTCCCACGACTCCGCTCGAGGCAAAAACCTCAACGACGCCCACAGGAAACGCCGAACCGGGATTCAACCTCCCATATCTGGCGCATGCCGCCGGGTCCGTCTATGTGGCCAGATGGACAACTTTTCATCCCAGGCAGCTGGTTCATTCAATATCTACAGCCCTTAACAAAAAGGGATTCACATTCGTAGAAGCCATCGCTCCTTGTCCTACCGGATACGGCAGGCCAAATAAACTGGGTTCCGGACTCGAGGAAATGCGTTTTTACAGGGACATGGCGGAAGTCAGGAACGGGGCCGATCCCAAACTCGCTGAAATAAAGTTACGTGAAAAATTTATCGTAGGCGCCTTTCATGACACTGACCGGCCTGATTTTCTTGAGAATTACAACAGAAACGTTGTGTCGAGGGTTAAGTCCAAACAGAAGTCCAAAGAGAAAGGCAAAGCGGCATGAAAGGCAAACAAGAAGTTCGCCTGGCCGGTTTTGGCGGTCAGGGGATCATACTGGCTGGTCACATCCTAGGTAAGGCCGCTTCCCTTTTTGACAAGAAGAACGCAGTGTTTACGCAGAGCTATGGGCCCGAAGCCCGAGGCGGGTCCTGCAGCGCCGACGTTGTGATCTCTGAAGAGACAATACATTATCCCAAAGTCATAGAGCCTGACGTGCTGGTTTTGATGAGCCAGGGAGCCCTGGGGACTTATGGCGGTAACATCAAGTCAGGCGGCGTGCTGATACTGGACAAGGACCTGGTCACGCTGATGGAGGAGCCTCCGGGATTGACGATTTACCGCGCCCCCGCCACACGCATCGCTGAAGAGATGGGCAAGCGCATAGTAGCCAACATTGTCATGCTTGGGGCCGTTGCAGCCTTGGGCGGTGTGGTCGGCTACGAATCCATGAAAAAAGCCGTGCTGGATTCAATACCCGCCGGAACGGAAGAATTCAATGTCACTGCTTTCGACAAAGGCTACGAATATGGAAAGAGCTTACTTTCCTGAATGTATGCCACAATTCGTGAAAAACCGGGCTCGTGTGAGGAGTCGTGAAAATTGAAAGATAAATCAGAACCGGCAAGGAATATTTTCCGGGATGGCGATTTGCGAATCGGTGTTTATGTCTGCCATTGCGGAAAGAATATAGGCGGAGTTGTTCGATGTGATGAAGTGGCCGAATTCGCCAGGGACCTTCCTAATGTGGTCATATCCAAGGACTCTCTTTACACGTGTTCGGAACCTGGCCAGGAGCAAATAAAATCTGACATCAAAGAGCACAAGCTCAATAGGGTAGTAGTGGCTTCCTGCACTCCCAGACTGCATGAGCCTACCTTCAGGGCGGCATGTGAGTCAGCCGGACTAAATCCTTATCTACTGGAAATGGCCAACATTCGCGAGCACTGCTCCTGGGCGCATCTTCACGATAAGGACCAGGCTACCGAAAAGGCAAAAGACCTGGTCTCGATGGCCGTTCACCGGGCCGCTTTGCTGGCGCCTCAATTTGAGTTGACGGTTCCAGTCAAACGTTCGGCCATGGTTATAGGCGGTGGAGTGGCCGGTATTCAGGCTGCGCTGGACATGGCCGACGCCGGATACAAGGTTTATCTTGTTGAACGCAGCGGCAGCATCGGTGGCAGAATGGCACAGATCGACAAGACATTCCCCACAATGGACTGTTCCATCTGTATTCTGGCGCCAAAAATGAGTGAAGTAGGACGGCATCCGAACATTGAATTGTTAACCCTATCCGAGGTTAAGGAAGTCGAGGGTCATATTGGGAACTTCAAAGTGAAGGTCCTCAAGAAAGCCAGATACGTGACCAAAGACTGCACTGCCTGCGGTGATTGCATTTACGCGTGTCCGCAACTTGCTCCTGATGAGTTTAACGCCGGCCTGTCTATCAGGCGGGCAATATATATGCCCTTTGCTCAGGCTGTCCCTTCGAGATTCATGATTGATATGAACCAGTGCCTCAATAATCAGGGCATTGTGGCGTGTGATAGATGTTTCCAGGCATGTTCGCACAAGTGCATTAATTACGCCGACGTAGACCAGATGCTGGAAGTTGAGGTCGGGACGATAGTGGTGGCCACAGGAGTTGATGTTTACGATCCCACTGCCCTGACTGAACTGGGTTATGGCCGTTTCCCAAATGTTATCACTACACTTGAGTTTGAGAGGCTGATAAACGCCGGTGGACCTTCCGGAGGCGAGCTGATCAGGCCGTCGGACCGGAAACGCCCTCTGAAGGTGGCTTTTCTGCAGTGTATCGGGTCGCGTAGCAAACGAAGCAACCCGTATTGTAGTAATGTGTGCTGCATGAACACTGTCAAAGACGCTTTGCTTATCAAGGAGCATTGGCCCGAGACGGAGATATATGTCTATTACATAGATATAAGGGCTTTTGGAAAGGGTTTTGAGGACCTTTTCCAGAGGGCCAGGCGTGAAGGTGTGACCTTCGTTCGAGGCATACCCGGCGAGATCATAGAAGACATCAATACAGGGAATCTCAAGCTGCTCGGAGAGAACTCCCTACTTGGCAAACCGTATCGTTATGACATGGACATGGTGATTCTGTCCGTTGGAATCAGGCCCAGATCGGACGCAAGCGCTCTTCAGAGGCTGTTAAACCTTTCTACTGACACGGATGGCTTTTACATGGAGGCTCATCCGAAACTCAGACCGGTTGACACAACCACCGGTGGGGTATTCCTGGCAGGCGCAGCGGAAGGCCCCAAAGACATAAAGGATTCTGTGACCCAGGCTTCAGCGGCGGCATCTCGGGCAAACATATTGATGAGCAAGGGTGAAGTGAAGGTTCCGGCCATCACAGCGCGTATCGATCCCAAAAAATGCGTGGCGTGCGGGTTGTGCGCCAAAGTGTGTCCCTACCACGCAATTGAGGGTGGAAAAGAACTCGGTTACTACAGGGTTATCGAGGCTGCCTGTCAGGGGTGTGGCGCATGTGTTCCCGAATGTAAGTTCGAAGCGCTGGACCAGGCCCACTTTACCGAGGAACAGATAGTAAGCCAGGTTGACCAGGCTCTGGTGAAAGACCCTAACAACAAGATAATATGTTTTGCGTGCAACTGGTGCTCTTATGCAGGCGCTGATTTCGCCGGGGTCTCACGTATTCAGTATCCTGCGAATGTTAGGATAATCCGCACGATGTGTTCGGCTCGGGTCTCTCCGGAATGGATAGAGCGAGCATTCATACTGGGCGCAGGCGCTGTGCTGGTTTCAGGGTGTCACCCATCCGACTGCCATTACAACAACGCCAATCAGAAGACTCTCAGAAGAGTTGAGAAATATTGGCGTCGCATGGAGAAACTGGGAATCAACCGGGATCGTCTGAGGTTGGCCTGGATATCGGCGGCGGAAGGGGCTCAGTTTGCCAAGGTCATCCAGGAGATGGAGGCCGGCATCCGCAAACTGACGCCTGAGACGATAGAAGCGGCCGCAGAAGCTTTGGTGAAAAGAAAAACAAAAAAGGTCGAAAGCTCATGACAGCAATGAAAATATGGAATTTCTTTCCGAGAGAAGCGCTGTATGAATGTTATCAATGCGCCAGATGCACAGGTTCTTGCCCGGCGCTTGAGGTAGCGCCGGCCTATGGACCTCGGGAAACCATACTCAAGTGCCTGGACCTCGGGCATGAGGCTGTAGTTCAGGACGAGAAAATCTGGCTGTGCTGCACCTGCAACGTTTGCGAGGACCGCTGTCCACAGAAGATACCGATTTCGGATCTCCTGGTGGCTCTACGAAACTCTGCGGCCAGACGTGGAAACATTCCCGGCAAATTAAGCATTGCAATTGAGTTGCTGGCCAAGACGGGAAGGTCGATGATAGTGCATCAGCTTGACGAAATGCGCGCTCATCATGGGTTGAAACCGTTACCGCCGGCTCCGATCGAGGAAATAAGACAAATTCTGGTGAAAACAAAACTAAATGAAGTCATAGACTTTTAAACATTTCATAAAAGGTCAACATGAAATACGCTCTTTATTTGGGATGCGCCATCCCTATCAAATATCCCGGTTTTGAGGCCGCCACTCGCATGGTCTGCAAGCGGTTGGGAATAGATCTGGTAGACCTTCCTTTCGGTTGTTGTCCGCCGCCCACAAGCATGAAACTGGTGCATTACGAATCCTGGTTGGCGCTGGCGGCAAGAAATATTTGCCTGGCTGAAGAGCAAGGCTTGGATTTGATGACACTGTGTTCCGGCTGCGTAAACACTCTCAAAGAAGCCAATCAGGTACTGAAGAAGAGCGACTCGAAAAGACGCAAGGTCAATAAAATCCTTGAGGAGCACAACCACAGTTTCAAGGGCACTGTTCAGGTCACTCACATTCTGGATGTGCTGTATCAGGACGCCGTGGTAGAGAGATTACTCCGGGAAAAGCTCATAGACCTGCCGATAAGGGTGGGATGTCACTACGGCTGCCACTATTTCAGACCCCCACAGGTGATGTACCCTGAAGAACTTTCACCAGCTGAATCTTATGTTCCTGTTAAAATGGATCACTTGCTGTCTCTGATCGGGATGGAACCGACGGAATACTCCAGGAAGTTCTTGTGCTGTGGGTCACCATTGGGCGCAAACATGGATGTAGACGCCGGCTATGCCATAACCCGCCAGAAAATGGGTCATTTTCATGAACGTAATATTCAGGCAATATCGGTGGTTTGCCCGTCATGTTTTGAACAGTTCGACATGGGACAGATAGCGCTGTCTCGAAAGACTAAGGACTTGCCCAAGATACCGACTTTTTACCTTACCCAGCTTATTGGACTCTCATTGGGAATGACTTCGAAAGAAGTAGGCTTGGATGTCCATCGGGTCAAGTCGAAAAAATTGCTTGAGTCGATAAATCTGGCTGTGTAGACAGAATCGCTTGCCTCAATTGCTGTAATTGACCTAACACGTTCGGGGCATTCAAAGTATCATGGGAATGTCCACGACACTTTTTCGGGGATTTAAGAAATGGAAGAAAAAAAGAAAAAACCAGCTTTGACCAAAGAGGAAATAGACGAGTTACGTGACGATTTAATGCTTGCCGACAGCCTTACACGGATAGAGAACACCCTCATGGTTCTTTCCGGAAAGGGTGGGGTGGGCAAAAGCACCGTAGCTGTAAACATAGCCGCCGCTCTGGCCGCATCCGATAAAATGGTTGGATTGCTGGACATAGATATTCATGGCCCGAGTGTTCCGACCTTGCTAAGACTTGATGGTCGAAAAGCTACCGGAATGTCCGAACGTGGGCTTATGCCTGTAAATTTCAATGACAACCTAAAGGTCATGTCCATAGAATTTGTTATTCAGGACCAGGCTCAGGCTGATGACGCCGTTATATGGCGTGGTCCGATGAAGCACCGCATGATCAGGCAATTCATCTCGGAGGTCAATTGGGGAGACCTCGATTTTCTGATAGTGGACGCGCCTCCCGGGACGGGCGATGAGCCGTTGTCTATTTGTCAGATGGCTCCTCCCAGGTCCCAGGCCATAATTGTCACCACTCCCCAGACAGTGGCGATAAAGGATGTTAAAAAGTCGATCAAATTCTGCAAAAGCCTTGGCATGCCGATTTTTGGAATAGTTGAGAACATGAGCGGGTTCGTTTGCTCATCGTGTGGAACGACGCATGACCTTTTCAAGGGAGGAGGCGGAGAAAAACTGGCTGCTGAAACCGGTTTCAGATTCTTAGGTAAAATACCTCTTGATCCTCGTATGGTGATAGCGTCCGATGATGGTAAACCATTTGTGCTCGAACATGTAAACACACCTGCTGCAAAGGCTTTTGAGAACATTATTCAGCCAATACTCGCGTTGGCTCCGGTCAAGATGAAGAAACACTAGCCGGCGAAGAGGCTGGTGTTTGGCTCAACAGTGGCGTATAAGTCCGATCTTTGGACTTGTGCGCCTACATCTTTCGGTTGCCCGGTTTAATTTTAGGAACAGTTCATGTTTCCGTTGCGAGACAGCGCTCCCTCCGGGACTTTTCCCATAGTGACCGTTGGCATAATAGTGGCCAATGTTGTCGTCTGGCTGCTTGAACTTTCGCTGGGCCCCCAATTAAATCAGTTTGTTGGGCAATACGGCCTGACTCCTGCAAAGTTTATCTACTCCTATAAATTGCACGGTGGAATAATTGCCAACGCATTAGTTCCCCTATTCACGTCCATTTTCATGCATGCAGGGTGGATGCATATTATTGGCAACATGTGGTTCCTATGGATATTCGGTGACAACGTCGAAGACAGGCTAGGCAGATTCAACTTCCTGGTGTTTTACATTTTGTGTGGGATCGGCGCGTCATTGATACAGGTTTTAGTCCACCCTACTTCCACAATCCCGATGGTGGGAGCCAGTGGTTGTATTTCGGGCGTGCTCGGAGCCTATCTGTTGAGTTTCCCTCGGGCCAGGATACACACTTTATTCATTTTTTTCATAATCATACGATTCATTGAGATCCCGGCGTTCATGTTTTTGATATTGTGGTTCATTTTTCAGTTCATATCCGGAGCAGCGGAATTTGGTTCCTCCGAGGGAGGTGGAGTGGCTTACTGGGCTCACATGGGCGGTTTTGTGGTAGGGATGATTTTGCTGGTCGCTCTACCCAAGAAGAAACCTCGGAGGCCATGGTTGCGTGATAGAGAGCCATCTTTCATGAAGCGATTCTAAAAATGAATCGTTCTGCCTGTGTCGATGGGATCATGGAGTAATTGATCAATTTCGTCATCAATGGTAATGATTTCAAAAAATACGTTTATAATCACAACAGGTGGCAGGGACTGAGATTGGGTGTTAGTTTGAGGGACGCCGGTGTGGTTAATTTCTTCGGCCTGGTGATTCGGTCATCAAGAGTTTGCCGTGCAGGCAAAATATGCGGGAAATATTTTCTATGCTTGTAGAAAGACTGTTTACAAAGTATTTGAAACACAAGAACGCCGCTCTTCTGAAATTCGACGAATTCGAGGAGTTCAGGACTCCTGTGCCTGAGCAGGGGCATAAGTACTTGTTGTATATCCATATTCCATTCTGCGAAGAGTTGTGCCCATACTGTTCTTTTAACCGCTATAAACTTGAAAGAGGAGTGGCCAAAGAGTACTTTAAGGCCCTGGATAGCGAGATCGGACTTTACAGGGATCGGGGTTTTAATTTCAGTTCAGTTTACGTTGGAGGAGGGACGCCCACGGTTCTTCCAGATGAGATGGCTCAGATATTGCTCAAGCTGAAAGATGAGTTCAATGTCAAAGAAATCTCTCTTGAAACGAACCCTAATCATCTGGTTGACGATGTAGTGCGCAAAATGAAACAGGCCGGGGTAAACAGGTTATCGGTCGGGGTTCAGAGTTTTGACGATGGACTGCTCAAAAAGATGGAGCGTTT
>CAZVOU010000181.1:0-26822 GCA_964628605.1 uncultured Syntrophaceae bacterium | reverse complement strand
CTGGACCGACATGGAAGCTGTGTCCATCTTTTCAACCGCTAGAATGATGATTTTGAACGAAGGCGGCATTGGCTTGGAAGAAGTCATCAGGGGTGGTATAGATTGGGGAGTTGACGGACTGAAATCACTTTTCAAATGATTGGAGTCCTGTCCCAGGCTTTTAATATAGGAAAATGGGCCAAGTCTATTCTAAACGAGGAGCCTGCCGGTTCCTCCGGAATATATCCTCATTTCGGTTTCGGGGGCATTGTCAAATTGCTTAATCCAAAATCTATACTGATTACAGGAGCGGCCACCGGGTTGGGCGCCGCATTAGCACGGGTTTATGCAGACAATGGTGTTCACCTGTTCTTGAGTGACATCAATGAAGTCAAACTGGAAGCTGTTTGCGAATCCTGCAAGCTCCGGGGCGCTGATGTCCACATGAAAAAACTTGACGTGACCGACAAAAACGAAATGGAAAGATGGGTTCAGACAGCGGATGCAATTAGCCCTCTCGAACTGGTGATTGCCAACGCCGGTATATCCCACGGTAACCTGCCTCATGAAGAGACTGCCGATCAGGTTAGGGAAGTTTTCGACGTGAACATTAACGGTATGCTCAACACCGTTCTTCCCGCTCTACCCTTGCTCAGAAAAAGAAAACGAGGCCAGATAGGAATGTTAGCGTCTCTGGCGTGCTTTCAGGGGCTTCCTCACTCTCCGTCGTACAGCGCTTCCAAAGCGGCCATCCGGATTTATGCCCAGGGGGTCCACGCTCGTGTCAAACGTGAAGGAGTGACGGTCACCGCCATAATACCAGCTTTCGTGAAGACACCAATGACAAGCGGCAATCTGTTCGAAATGCCGTGGATGCTCGAAGCCGGTGAAGCGGCGTTTATCATCAGGAGAAAACTGTCCCAGGGAAAGTCTGAATTTGTGTTCCCATTACCATATGCCATACTTTCCAGGGTCATGGAATGCCTCCCAACCTCGGTCAAAGCCATGATTACCAAACTCAGATGAGCAGTCTTCATGCTGAACATTTGATGAGACTCAACAGCTCGACTCCACAACTGTGATCATGTGTCCAGATGAGGTTTGGGCATCCACGTCAACCGGAAAATTCTTTCACAAAGGCTCCGACCGTGGAAATTCGCAAACCGATAACCTCAGCCGTATTTGTGCAACGGGTTCCGTCGGCGCAGGCTCAATGGTTTCTCGAATGGCAGAGAGGAATCAGTGTCGAGGCTGAAAAGTTCCCTGGTTATCTTGGCACAGATGTTTATCCACCCCAAGATAAAGAAAAAGACCATTGGGTTGTGGTGATACACTTCGACAAAGTGGCCGATGTTGATGCGTGGATGTCGTCGGAAATCAGGCGACGGTGGCTCAAGAAACTGGATGATAAAATAAGCCATTTTGACCTGCAAGTATTGCCGGGCGGTTTTGGCCCCTGGTTCCTGAAGCAGTTCAAGGACTGTGGCCCAATCACCCCTCCACCGTGGAAGATGTTCCTCACTGTCCTGCTCGGGCTCTATCCCACAGTCATGTTACTCACTATTTTCATTTCGCCATATACCCAAACACTTGGCCAGGCTTGGGGAATGTTAATCGGAAATGTGTTGAGCGTGGCCATTCTCCAATGGGCCGTGTTGCCGGTTCTGGACAAGCTCCTTGCCCGGTGGTTGAACCCCGGGCAACTCAACAGAGGTCTTGTTTCAGGGGTTGGAGCCTTGATCATACTGATGGTCTTATCAATACTGGCATTTTTATTTCAGAAATTTTCAGAATGAAAGAACTAACCATGATACATGGCGCCTTAGGGTTGGAGCCTGCAACTTATTATCTGGAAACTTCGCCCACGTTGTGTCATACTTGACTAATCTTTTTCAGGCTTAAAGCGATAAAAAATGTCGTTATCCCATTGTGTTAAAGACAGAAGCCTTTCCTGATTTTTGTGTGGTCCACTAAAAACCCGTCAATCGCCCAGCGAGAAAAACATGAATTCTCAAATCGAAGTTTTTGGAGATGTACAGAAACGCATCGACAGGCTGTTCATGCTAATAGCCGTATTCTGGACGGTTGTGATTGTCGGAGCGTCTTTTTTACAATATAGAGAAACATATTCATCCGCCATTGCGATAGCCCGTGCGGGTCTTTTTCACAGCTATTACAAGGAATTGGTATTCCGCAACTGGGCGTCCATGCACGGAGGCATATATGTCCCTGTTTCACCGGAGACACCTCCGAATCCATACCTTGCCAAAGTTCCGGAAAGGGACATTACAACGCCTTCCGGAAAAGAGCTGACACTAATGAATGGCGCATATATGGCCCGACAGGTGGCTGAGTTGGGTGACAGGAAGTATGGCCAGAAAGGACATACTACAAGCCTCAAGCCCATTCGACCGGAAAACGCTCCGGATGAGTGGGAAAAAACTGCTCTCAGGGAATTCGAGAGTGGGAAGAAAGAGGCCTTCGGGATTGACCCGATTAATAATGAGCCTTTTCTGCGTCTAATGATGCCGCACATAGTGGAGCCGGGCTGTCTAAAATGTCACGTAGAGCAGTCCTATAAAGTTGGTGACGTAATTGGAGGCATAAGTGTGTCAACGCCATGGAAGCCCATAAGGGAAACTCTATTGGGTAACCTGCTGTATGGCATAGTCACCCACAGCGGAATCTGGCTCTTGGGAATTGTCGGCCTCTTCTGGAGCCGTGGAAGTGTTCGTAAACAGCTCAGGATCAGAGAAGAGGCCGAAGAAAAATTGGTCAACTCATTCAAACTCCAGCGCCAGTTTCTTGACACCGCCGCCACCGGGATTTTCACAGTTGATACCAATAGAATAGTTACGAGCGTGAACGAGGAATTTACAAGACTGACAGGATTTGAAGAAAACGAAGTTATAGGAAAACGCTGTGACTACATGTTGACTGATCCTTGCGGAGACGAGTGCAGGCTGTTCGATTCCGGCTCGGATGGGGTGGTGTTCCGTCAGCAATGCGCCATAAAAACCAAGACAGGGAACAAACGTGTTGTGCTGAAGAACGCCAGCGTCACCAGCAACATGAATGAAGGTGTTATCGGGGGAGTCGAGTCTTTTGTGGATATTTCGGACTTGATCGAGGCTCGTAGCGCCGCTGAAAAGGCAAGTCAGGCAAAAAGTCAATTCCTGGCCAACATGAGCCATGAGATACGAACTCCGATGAATGGTATCATAGGAATGACGGACCTGGCTTTGGTCACCGAGTTGAATGACGAACAGCGTGAATACCTCGAGGCGGTGAAGATTTCGGCCAATTCCTTATTGTCCATCATCAATGACATTCTTGATTTTTCAAAGATTGAGGCTGGCAAACTGGAACTTTTACCCATTGATTTCAGTCTCAGAGACTGTGTAGCAAACACGCTCACTACGTTGGCGGTGATCGCCGATAAGGCTGGTTTGGAGCTGGTTTACGAGATACCTGTGGAAATTCCTGACGCAGTTACTGGCGACCCGGGAAGGTTGAGACAAATTTTTGTCAATCTGGTTGGAAACGCTATAAAATTCACTCACAAAGGAGAGGTTTCAGTAAGGGCAAAACTGGAAAGCCGTGATGATTCCGGGATGATTCTCCAATTTCTTATAACCGACACAGGGATAGGCATTCCCAAGGAGAAACAGGCCAGGATATTTGATTCGTTTGAACAGGCAGATGGTTCCACAACCAGACAATACGGGGGCACGGGCCTGGGATTAGCGGTCTCATCTCAGCTCATCCACATGATGGGAGGAAACATATGGGTAGAGAGTGAACCCGGGGTCGGCAGCACATTTGGATTTTCCGTAAGTTTGGGCATCCAGCAGAATCCCAAGGACTTACCATATTGCCTGGACGCATCCGATTTCAGGGAAGTGCCGGCTCTGGTGGTGGATGACAACGCCACAAACAGGCGGGTTCTGACCCAAATGCTGGTCAGTTGGCAAATGAACGCAACATCCGTAGATGGCGCATCCAAGGCCATCGAGAAAATGCTGACCGCCTACAGGAATGGAGAACCTTTCAAACTTGTACTGATTGACTACATGATGCCGGAAATGGACGGTTTTGAGTTGGCGGCCAAAATAAAACAATACCCCGAACTTAAAGACTCAGTTCTGATAATGCTCACGTCCGCCGGAGAAAGAGGCCATGCTGCCAGATGTGTTGAATTAGGAATCTCGGCCTATCTCATGAAACCGGTCAGACAATCCGACCTATTTCAGGTTGTCTGTTCCTTCATGCATGAGTCCAATATGGCACGAGGCGACAGACCGCTGATAACACGTCACGCAATTAGGGAAAACAAGCGTCGGCTTGAGATTCTTCTCGCTGAAGATAATCCGGTCAATCAAAAGTTGGCCTGTAAGTTGCTCCAGAATATGGGACACAGTGTCACCACTACGCAAAATGGCAAAGAGGCTCTTGAGGCCTTCAAAAACAATAAGTTCGATGTAATATTGATGGACATTCAGATGCCGGACATGGATGGCCTCGAAGCGACAGGCGCAATAAGGATCCACGAAAAGGACCACAATTCCGGTCATATCCCCATAATTGCCATGACGGCCCACGCCATGTCAGGTGATCGTGAGAGATGTCTGGAATCAGGAATGGACGGATATGTTTCCAAACCCATAAATGTAAGCGAACTGACTCAAGTGATTGAAAACCTGCAGCTAAACTCAAAAGACAGTAAGTAGAAAAAACGAATTTTGACCCCCGAACAAAAATGAAAAGAGGAACATTATGCGAATTAAACTTCTGGCCATTTTTATCCTGACAGTCTTTACCGTAACCATGTCAGTGGCTGCGTCTGCTCAGGATGCCAAAGTGATCCGATTGCCCGAGCCAAAAATCGACAAAAATGTATCTTTTGCGGATGTCCTTAAAAACCGGAAAACTTCCCGTGAATATAGCCCCGGAAGCCTGACCGGCCAGACATTGTCCAACCTGTTGTGGGCCTCTTGGGGAATAAACCGTCCCGAATCAGGCAGACGCACAGCGCCTTCTGCTCTCAACAAACAGGAAATAGATGTTTATGTGACCACGGCCGAAGGCTCTTACGTCTATGACGCAAAGACTCATTCTCTAGCGCAGGTGTCTTCAGGTGACATACGCACATTGACCGGTAAACAGTCATACTTCAAGGATGCGGCCATCAATCTGGTCTTCGTGGCGGACCTGTCAAAAATGGACGGAGGAGATGAAAGTCAGAAATTGCTTCTTGCGTCCATGGACACCGGGTTCATTGCCCAAAACACCTACCTGTACTGCGCAGCGGAAGGCCTGGCCACAGTATACCGAGTCTCAATAGACAAACCGGCTTTGGCCGAAGCCCTAAAACTGAAACCGGATCAGCGGATCATCGGCGCCCAGACAGTAGGACTACCCAAATAAAAATGATGACGCGCCAATAGGGCCTGGATTAGAGCATCGCCATAATTCAGGCCCACAATAAAACGCAGCTGCCAACCTTCAGTAAAGTGAGTTCCTACGCCTCAGCGTGTCAAAAATCTGTTCCGCCTTCTCTTCTTCGGCTTCCACCCAGACTAGTAACTGGCCCGTTTCAAAAATGCATCCGAATTCAATTTCAAGAGCCTTCAGATAGTCACCGCTAATTTTCCCCGGATCAATGCCTAATGACGCAATCACTGTGCCGTGGCGCTCGGCTCCATTCTCTTTGTGCGAAAAAAACATATCATTCACCTGCCAAAGATCACCATAATCTCTAAAAATCTTTCAAAGTTTTTGTTTCTTTTACTTTTACCGCAATTTTACTGATACTCTGACCGAGTTTATTCATCTCACATGTCTTACATGTCGGAATGAATAATCTTAAGGAGAAATATACTTACTTCTGACAGATGCAACTAATGGGCCAGCAGACCTAAACTTGTCTGTTATTAGGTTATTGCTTGATTTGGCGACGGATTTAGCTTTCCCAACAAAATATCCAGGCTCCTATTAATTACAAAATGGTAGGATGTCAGACCACATCCTACCATTTTGTAGTATTAATCCTGGCGCCTTATTGACAGTCGAAAGCGCTTTGCAAAATCAGCGATTATTCATTCAGCCAACGATAGCTTTCTTGCTAGATTCTCCCGCATCAGGTCTATTGCCGGTTGGCTCTGAAGATAGATATCCTCAATCTTGTTGAAGTCGAACATTCGGACATCAGTAATTTCCGGATGAACGTAAATGTCCGGCTCACGACGCTTCATTCTCTCAGCCAGGACAGACATCTGCATGATTTCAAAAGTCCCCAGGATGGATTCCATGACTGAAGGCGTGTCCATCTTTTCCAGTGTCCTTGCTTTAGCGACATTTACCGCAATTGAAATATCGCATCTTTCGATTATGTGATCGTAAGGAACCAGGTTTACGACACCGCCATCAACCAGAACACTTTCATTGATGACAACCGGAGCAAACACACCCGGAACCGCCATACTTGCCTGAATAGCAGGCAAAAGGTCGCCTGATTCAAACACGACTTCATCGGCGGCCCAAAAATCTGTGGCTATAACACACAGTGGAATCTCCAGGTCTTCAAACCTGCTCTCACCTATTTCGGAAAACAGGTAGTCTATGAATTTATCCGTGTTTATAAGGCCGCCACGCCCAATATCTATAGAAAAGGCGTCTACCCATTTGAGCAAATCGAACTTCTTTTTGAAAACATCAGGCCAGCTATCACTTTTCAAGACCGCATGGCTGTGAATTCTGTCCCTTATAGCGCTCGCCGACATCCCTGAAGCGTAGAGAGCCCCGATCACAGCCCCCATGCTTGTTCCTGATATGATGCTCGGCTTGATGCCCAGGTCATCCAGAACTTCCAGGACACCCACGTGAGCCAGCCCCCTGACCCCACCTCCACCAAGCGCCAAGCCTATGCGTTTGTTCAAAATCCACCTCTCCGCAGTCATCTGCGCCTATTGCCAAAATCAGTAGTTGCAGTATGCCGCCCTTGTCAGGATGTGCTGGACTTTCCAGCTATCCTGATTGCCGGAAGAATATGATGTATAGGGAACTTATATGATATTAAGCTTTTATTGCGCGTATTAGAAGATTTATCATTTGTTCGGTGCCGGCAATAGTGGTTTTTTTTGAAAGCATCATTCTCGCCAAGGCCTCATGCTCAAAAACTCCCTGGACGAGGTGAAGGTAATAATTGATCTGGAAATCTTTCCTGAAGTGGCCGCTATTACGCCCGGCCTCGACCGTGCGCCTGATAAGCTTCCAGAACCTCCGGGTGTTCAGGTATTCCTGAGACTCGTAAAACTTGGGGTTCCGGTAGAGTTCCAGTATCAGAACACGGGTTTCCCATTCGCGTATCTGGAAATCCAGAGCCCATCTTCTCAACAGGTACCGTAATTGCTCGCATGGGGTCAACTCGCCTGAAAAAACCCGTTCCAGCTCATCTGCCAACTCTATGAACCAGTTGCCAAGCACTGAGAGAAGCAACTGTTCCTTGGACTTGAAGTACTGATAAATGGACGCCTCAGCAATACCCGCCTTTCCGGCTATTTCTGAGATCGTTGCGCCACCGTAGCCTTTCTTCCCAAATACTTCAGACGCTACTTCCATTATGGCCCGTTTGCGTATTTCACCTCGTGACAACTCGTCGCCGGCCTCTCCGGACAGACTCTGGTCACTCTTCCAGATAGCGGCCTTTATTAGCGAGCAAAGAGCGTCAGCCGCTTCATTGGGATCATAGGCCTCGTCGAAAAAAAGCCAGTGTAAGACGATGCTGTCAATAGCGCCGAATATCATTTCCAGAACAAGGATGACCTCAACATCCTCATCAACTTCACCGTCACGTATCCCCTCACGTATGGCGTCTATGGCAAAGGCGCTGTATTTGCGTATCATTTCGTATGCTGAGGATTCATAAAAAACAGGTAGTGTTCTGAGTTCCCGCAAGAGAATCGAGGTGTAGTTTTTGTTTATAGAAAGATCTCTGAGCTGATGCCACAAAAGTTTCCTGATCTTGGGCTCTGATCCCTTCATTCCCTGCAGATGCTCGGTGATACCGGCAAGTGTATGCCTCAAATGCCTCTCAGGTATCGTAACAACGAGATTTTCCTTGTTCCTGTAATACTGGTAAATAGAGGCCTCGTGAACACCACTATCTGCGGAAATATCAGCAATGGTCGTGTCATGAAAACCCTTTGACGCAAATATGCGCTCGGCAGACTCAAGTATCAGCCTTCTCTTTCGGTCCGCCATGGGGCTTGTTCTTTTGCTGATCGACGCCGTTTTATCGGCATTTTCTGGCGATCCGGTCAATTCCATCATGATCTCCGGGACTTCCGCGCTAAAACAATTGTGACTCCGATAAAAACCGAATACCACCCACATCATTCATAGTCAAGGATTTTCTCCGATTATCAACTTTACAGATCGATCACCAATGAAGATTATTACGGATGCGGTGATCACTCACGACTTGATGGCAGATCACTTTATTCATTGTTTTTAGTCATTTGTCCGCGCGGAAACGAAAAAATTCAGCGATCAGGAAACATTCCGGCATAACGCCAGTGATTAGTTTTATTGATGGTCAATTAAATTTTCTTGACATGAATTACATATAAGTTATATTCACAATAGTGCTATTATCAAATACGGGTCAAGTTACGACTGAAGAGTTTTGATTCGGTTGCCTTGAATCTCTGTATGACGAATGATCGCACATCGAGAGTTTTTCACCTGGTTTGACCGGGGTTAGTGATGAACAGTCATATTTTGGGACAGCCCACCAACAAAAGAGGACAAGCTCTTTCACAGAGCGCCACTGCAGGAGTTTTGCAAGTCGATTTAAGGGGTAAGCAAGATGAGGTACGCTGAGACTGGCTTTAATCTGGAAATTGATTTAACCCGAGGAAGTATTGAGAAGGTAGCTAGCGACCCGAGGCTCACCGAACTTTACCTTGGGGGTTTAGGCACAAGCTCGAAGATACTCTGGGACAGGGTTCCGCCCGAAACTGACCCCTTTTCTCCCAATAATCTCCTGATATTCTCCACGGGTCTTTTGAACGGCACACCGGCCATCGGGGCAAACCGTACTATAGTGACCGCCTATTCTCCTCAGACTTTGCTAATGGGTTATTCAATGATGGGTGGATTCTGGGGGCCGGAGCTGAAATACGCGGGATACGACAAAATCATATTCCGGGGTAAATCTCCTTCTCTTGTTTACCTGTGGATTCACAATGACAAGGTGGAAATCCGGGACGCTTCCCATTTAAAGGGAAAGGGTTCCGTAGAGACAGCAGAAATACTCAAGAGGGAGCTGAATGATCCTAACGTTCAGGTAGCATCCATCGGACTGGCGGGAGAAAACAGGGTTTACATGGCCTCTATTGAGCACGGTAGGTCCAGTGCAAGCCGCCTGGGTTTGGGCGCTGTCATGGGCGATAAAGGAATCAAGGCTATCGCCGTCCGAGGAACCAAGGATGTAAGTGTCGCACGCCCCGCCGAATTCATGAATCTTTGCAACGACGTGCTGAAGTACATAAAACTCCGGGAAGAAAAGCCGGTCCCGGGTGTCATGCCAATATTAGCCGGCTTGGGTTCTCCCCAGGAAATGAAGCTCGTCGATGAAGAATGGCACACCCAGAATTTCATGTGGGGGAATGCTCGTGAAAGGAAACGAAATTTCTGGAACGCTGAAATCGAGGAGAAATGGCGAGAGACCCAGGAGACTGTCCGTAAGAGACTAATAAGCTGTTACAACTGCCCTATGAAATGCGGCGCTACGATAGCAGTCCCCGGACTGTCCACATACATGATGAAATGCTTCTCCAAGCTGACCTACACCATGGCCGCCTATTCGGACCTTGATTTTGGTTTCAGAATTGCACAGAAAGCGACTGAATACGGAGTCGATGGCTTCTCCACTCCGCAGGTCATGGCATTTGGTTTTGAGTTACTTGAGGCGGGAATACTGACGCAAAAGGATTTTGAAGGCTGTCCATCCGACAATGAAGGAAAATTTTACTGGATGCTCGAGAGGATAGTTCGTAGAGAGGGAATCGGAGACATCCTTGCCAATGGAACTCACTGGGCGGCCGAAGAAATAGGCAATGGCGCTCACCAATACGCGCACAACAACATAAAGAAACATGAGCAACTTCCTCTCAAACTGGGAATGCTCAATCCTGTTTACTACCTGATGTACTGTACGGGTGAAAAAATAAACATTACACAGATTGAAGGTCAGTTTCCTCAAGCTCCTTTCGCCACCATGGAGGAGAGAGAGGATTTCGTGAAAGACTGGGTACACGTCCCCGACGAAAAGTTTAAACAATACCTCATGGACTGGGAATTTAGAGGCGAGAGGTCAAATCCGTATTATCCGACCGCTGACATGTCCGTTGACATCGTGGATTGGCAAGAGATGATGCACTATGTCGATGATGCGTTGGGCATGTGCGCCGGTTTGTCATCCTTCCCACTAAAACCGCCGTATCACATACACAATTATCCTACTCTGATTTCTGCCGCTCTGGGCATCGATCTGGATGAAGAGGGTCTAAAGAAGATATATCGCAGAAATCGCAATCTGCTCAGGGCTATAAATGTGAGGAGAGGCTTAAGGCGGGCGGATGAGAAGCCACCTGAAAATCACTGGAAGAAGAGATTTCCTGAACTAGAGACACAATTGCTGGATGCTTATTACAAGTTCAAAGGCTGGAACGAGGAAGGCATTCCGACTGAAAAGACTTTACGCGAATTAAACCTGGACGACATAGCGGATGATTTCCTCAAGCGGGGAATATTGACCGCCGGCGAAGAATCCCCTTCACAAGAAGCTTCCTTGGAAGCGTCAAATACACAAAGTTAAGTGGTGGTAACCGTCATGGGCGAGAAAAAAACAAAGATCGTTAAGACAATTAAAATCGACGTTGACAAGTGCAACGGTTGCCGAGCCTGCGAGGTTGCGTGCTCAGCATTTCACGCCTCGCCGAAGTATAGCAGCAACAATCCTGCCCGGTCCCGGATCAGGCTGGTAAGAGAGCCACTGACAGACGTCTATCTTCCGGTCTACGCCGGTGAAGAAGCCAAAGCCGAATGTATGGGTCGCGGCCAGTATGTCATCGACGGAAAAGAATATTCCGAATGTGATTTCTGCCGTTCGGCCTGTCCATCGCGAAACATTTTCAAGGAGCCGGATTCAGGTCTACCGCTTAAATGTGACATGTGTGAGGACAACACTCCCGGAGAAAAGCCACTGTGCGTTCAATGGTGTCTGGCAGAAGCCCTGATTTACGAGGAAAGAGAAGAGGAAGTTGAGGAAGAAGCCCCGGAAGTAAAAGCAGAGGCTGTTCAGATAGGGCTAGAGTCCATGATAGACAAGTATGGCTTCCAGAAAGTCATGGATACCTTTTCCCGCCTGTCGGCCGGCAAGAAGAGCTGATACGGCTACCATGAAGAAAAGGAAATAAAGCAGTGGACATTGTAACTCCCTATAAAGAGATCATAGATGTAATAAAGGCCAGCGGCGGTGACGCTTTCAAGAGATGCTTCCAGTGCGGACTTTGCGATTCCGTATGCCCATGGAACAGAGTGAGGGATTTCAGCATGCGCAAGCTGGTTAGGGAAGCCACATTCGGGATGACTGACATTGAAAGCGAAGAGATGTGGCTTTGCACAACTTGCGGACGATGCCCCCAACAATGCCCCAGAGATGTCAGGCAAATAGATTCGGGGGTAGCGCTGAGGCGTATCGCTAACGAATATGGCGTATATCCTCCGACAGTCAAGGCCATCAAGACTGTAAACGCGTTCCTGGTTGGTGAAGGTAACCCCTTTGGGGAAGACAAGACAAAGAGATCGGCCTGGGCTGAGGGTTTGTCCATACCTGAGTTCACCGAGGATATGGAACTCCTTTATTTTCCCGGTTGCTACCCCTGTTTTGACCCAAGATTGAAAAAGGTAGCCAGAGCTACTGCCGTCATCCTGAAAAAGGCCGGCGTTGAATTCGGAATCCTTGGATCAAAGGAAAACTGCTGTGGCGAGAGCATCAGAAAAACTGGGGATGAGGAACTCTTCAAACGACTGGCCAAGGAAAACATTAAGACATTCATCGATCATGGGGTAAAGAAAATCCTGGTTAGCTCTCCTCATTGCTACCACACTTTTAAAAACGAATATCCGGACTTCAAGGTCAATTTTGAAATAGTGCATATGTCCCAGTTCCTGATGGACCTGATCAAAGAAGGACGACTTGAGATCAAAAAAGAATTCCCCAAGAAAGTGGCCTACCACGATCCGTGCTATCTGGGCAGACACAACGGAATCTATGATGAGCCTCGTGGTGTCCTCAAGAGCGTGCCGGGACTGGAGCTGGTTGAGCTTGCGGACTCAGGGTCCGATAGCCTCTGCTGTGGCGGCGGTGGTGGCAGAGTATGGATGGAGACACTCAAAGGCCAGAGATTCTGCGATCTTAGGATCGACCAGTCTCTTGATGGAGGCGCCGAAATATTAGCAACCGCATGTCCATACTGTATTACCATGCTTGAAGACAGCCGGGTAACAATGAACATGACAGAGAGAATTGAGATTAAAGATCTGACGGAAATTGTTCAAGAACTGATATAGCATACGAAATGCCCGAGTTAGGAGATATAAAGTGGAAATAGTGCGAGCCGGAGATCGGATTTTCAAGGGTCAGCCAAACCAGAATTTTGGTGATGTGCTGGTTGTCGGGGGTGGAATCAGCGGAATACAGGCATCTCTTGATCTTGCCACGTCAGGCTTTAAGGTCTATATGGTCGAGAAATCGCCAAGCATTGGCGGCCATATGGCCCAGCTAGACAAGACCTTTCCAACTAATGACTGTAGTATGTGAATACTCTCACCCAAGCTGGTCGAGGTCGGCCGGCACCCAAACATTGAAGTGCTCACATACACGGAAGTCAAGTCTGTCGAAGGCGAAGCCGGCGATTTCAACGTGACCCTGGTCAAAAAACCCAGGTACATAATTGAAGATAAATGCACAGGTTGCACCATCTGCGTCGAATATTGCCCGGTTCAATATCCTGACCAGTACAATCAGGAAATATCCAAGAACAAGGCTGTTCATGTATATTTTGCCCAGGCCATTCCCCTGATTACGTATATTGACGAAACCTGTCTATACCTGAAGGAGAAAAAGTGTCGCATTTGCGAGAGAGTATGCAAGAACGACGCTATAAACCTTAACCAGGAGCCTGAAAAGAAAGAAATACGTGTAGGGGCAATTATATTGGCTCATGGAATGGAGCCATTCGATCCCAGAGTCAAGAAAGAATATCATTATGGCGAATACGCCAATGTAGTGACCAGCATGGACTACGAGCGTCTGTTATGCTCTACAGGACCCTACCAGGGAGAAATACTTCGTAAATCAGATATGAAGCATCCCCACAACATAGCCTGGATACAATGCATCGGCTCCAGGCGAGTAACCCCTGGAGAAAACAGCTACTGCTCCGCCGTGTGCTGCACCTACACTCAAAAACAGGTGATTGTTACCAAGGATCATGACGCGGACGCCAAATGCTCCATATTCCATAATGACGTCAGGTCCTATGGCAAGGATTTTGAGCGCTACTACGAGAGGACGGGCAATCTTCCTGGTGTAAGATTCATCAGAAGTTACGTTTCAATAGTTAAGGAAGATCCTGTTACCAAAAATGTGACTGTCCGATATTCAACCACGGATGAGGGAGTCAAGGAAGAAGAGTTCGACATGGTGGTGCTTTCCGTGGGACTCAACCCTCCAAAGGGAGCCACTGCAATAGCCGAACAGTATGGAATTGAGCTTAATGAACATGATTTTTGCAAGATTGACTCCATCAATCCGATGGCTACAAACAGGCCGGGAATTTATGTAGCGGGCGGTTTTCAGGGTCCGTTGGACATTCCTGAGTCAGTTTTCAGCGCCAGTGGCGCCGTCTCACAAATAGGGGAAGCGTTCGACTTCAGGCGAGGGGGCCTCTCCCAAGAACGTGTCTATCCTCCGGAGAGAGACGTTTACATGGAAGAGCCCAGGATTGGGGTATTCGTATGCCACTGTGGCGCAAACATCGGCAGAATTGTCAATGTCCCAGAGACTGTGGAATACTGCAAGACACTTCCTAATGTCGTATACGCCCAAGAACAGCTATTTTCCTGCGCCACAAACTCGGCCAAGGAAATCACGGACATGACCCGGGAAAAGGGTCTGAACAGGGTTGTTGTGGCGGCATGCAGTCCTAGGACTCTTGAACCGCTTTTCCGTGACACTGTTCGAGAAGCGGGGATAAACCAGTATTACCTTGAAATGGCAAACATAAGGGAACACAATTCCTGGGTTCACTCAAAGGAGAAAGACGAGGCTACCCAAAAGGCTAAGGATATCATCCGCATGTCGGTGGCTCGCTCCCGCAGGCTTGAACCGCTTAGAGAGTTCGATCTGCCGGTGGACAAAGCCGCTCTAGTATTAGGCGGTGGTATCGCCGGCATGACATGCGCCCTTTCAATAGCCAACCAAGGGCATCAGGTTCATTTGATAGAAAAAGCTGATGAGCTTGGGGGCATAGCGAAAAGGATTCATTCCACTCTCAATGGCCTGGATGTTCAAAAATATTTGAGTGATCTTATCGCAAGTATATACAAAAACCCGTTGATACGTGTTTACCACAATGCCACCATTACGGATTCCACAGGTTATGTGGGAAACTTCGTAACAAAAGTCCAGTCGGAAATCGGCATGTCCGAAATCAAGCACGGGGCGGCGGTCATTGCCATAGGATCAGATATCCATACGCCCACTGAGTACATGTATGGACAGGATGAAAGAGTCATCACGAACCTCGATCTTGAAGAGCGTATAGTTAAGGACGATGAAACCATAACAGGCGCTCAGAGCATCGTAATGATACAGTGCGTAGGCTGTAGAAATGAGGAGAGAAATTACTGTAGCAGGCTGTGTTGCAGTCAATCAGTCAAAAATGCGCTGAAACTCCGTGAAAAAAATCCGGAAATGGACATTTACATTCTGTTCCGTGATATGAGGACCTACGGCTTCAACGAGGATTACTATAGGGAAGCCTCGGAGAAAGATATCAAATTCATCCGCTGGGAACCGCAGGATCCTCCTGAGGTGGAGCCTGGTGAGGCGGAAGACGGTCGTTCAGTCCTAAAAGTCACAGTCACGGATTTTGTATTGGGTAACAAGCTCATGTTGGACGCTGACATAGTGTCCCTGGCTGCTGCGATAGTCCCATCTGAATCGACCAAGGACACAGCGGCATTGTTCAAGGTTACTCTAAGTCCGGATGGCTTCTTTAAAGAGGCGCATGTGAAGTTGAGGCCGGTTGAATTCAGCACCGATGGTGTCTTCCTGTGTGGGTTAGCTCACTATCCCAAATTCATCCAGGAGACCATCAATCAATCTTATGGCGCAGCTGGAAGGGTAATGACTCTGCTGTCCCAGGATACGGTTGTGGCATCGGGATCGGTCGCCCAAGTGGATGAGAACATGTGCATGGGGTGTGGCGCCTGCGTCCAGGCCTGCACTTATGGAGTACTTGAGCTTAAGGAAATCAAGAAAGCAAAGAAAGCAATCGTAAATCCGGTGTTGTGCAAAGGTGACGGCCTGTGTAGCACAAAGTGCCCAACAGGAGCGATACAGTTAAAGCACTTTACTGATTCTGAAATTGTTTCTGAAATTGATTCGGCTTTCCCTGAGGAAGAGTCCTCGGAGAAATTGGACGCCGCTGTAGGCTATGTTTGACATGATCATCAAACACGGCCCTCATAATCAACAAGGAGGTAAAAGCCTATGAGTTCTGGACTGAAATTCAAGCCTAAAGTCCTTGGATTCGTATGTCACTGGTGAGCATACGGGGCAGCAGACCTAGCTGGAGTTTCCAGACTACAATATACGACTGAAATGAGAATGATCCGGCTGATGTGTTCCGGAAGAGTGGACCTTTCATTTATATTCAGGGCCTTTCTGAACGGGATGGATGGAGTTTTCATCGGCGGATGTCATTTAAACGAATGCAATTACGTTACCCATGGCAATTACCATGCGCTAAACATGGTCCTATTGGCCAAGCGAATTATGGCTCACATAGGCCTAAACCCGGATAGGCTGGTCGTGGAATTCATGTCAGGAGCGGAGGCCGGACTTTTTGTGGATGTGGTCAACCGCTTCGTGAAAAGAGTCAAGACGATAGGGCCCCTGGGTGAGAGTGAAGGTCTTGACCATGGCGAGGTCAAACGAAGGATAGCCGAGGTAACAAAACTCATTCCTTACATCAAGCTGGTGAATCAGGCAAAACTGTCGCAAAGACTTACTGATCCCAAGGATTACGAGAGTCATTTCACACAGCAGGAAATTGACGATCTTTTCAGGAATGTCGTTTCTTATTTCGTTGATCCTGAGAAGTGTCAGGCATGCTCCACCTGTCTGAAACGTTGTCCGGTGGTAGCCATCGAAGGCGGCAAGCTACAGGTCCATGTCATTGACCAGGAAAAATGTATCAAATGTGGAACTTGTTACGAGGTATGTCCACCGAAGTTCGGAGCAGTAACCAAATTGATCGGAGAACCTGCTCCAG
Source organism: uncultured Syntrophaceae bacterium (assembly GCA_964628605.1). GTDB lineage: Bacteria > Desulfobacterota > Desulfomonilia > Desulfomonilales > Desulfomonilaceae > CAITZA01. The sequence continues at coordinate 10,212 of CAZVOU010000181.1, read as the reverse complement.
AGCCGCCACCGTTGCAGGCCAGAGCCATCAAGAGAAAGGCAAAATCCGAAGCAACCGCCTAAAAAAGCCATAAGCGCTTTCGCAGATAGTTAATGCATTGCCAGGTATCTGGTGTCTACAGTGAGATAGTGAACGCCAACTTCCACTGACAGGCTGCCTCTTCCTGGCATTGCCGTTTTTATTCGCACATCATGATTACTTACGTGCGCAACATCAAACCGGGCCTTAACCGGGGCAATACGATTTAACGGACTTATGACGCAATACATTTGCAAACAGCGTCACCTGCCCCTGAAGAACTCTATGGCCTGTCCCAATTCCGAGAACCTGTAAATGATATAGTCCGGTTCTACTCCATCCATTGACTTTCTACCCTGATTGGACGAAAAGAAGACAGTTTTCATGCCATGTTCCCGAGCGCCGTAAATGTCCCGATACATGTCATTACCCACGAAGAGGACACTCTTGGGGGACAGCCCCATGCCTTTCAAAGCAAGTTCGAATATCCTTTTGTCCGGCTTTCTGAACCCTAGATCACCGGACACTACTATCGGGCTGAAGTAATGATCGATGCCGACCGCTCTGATCTCCGGCATAGCCCAAGCGCTTTGGGCGTCAGAAAGGGCCGCCAGTTTGAATCCTTGGTATAGCCGATCGAGCGTCGTTCTGACGTCAGGGTAGAGCTGTAGCCTGAACAATGACATCGATCTAAAAATTTCAGCCATGAACAGCGGCATTGATTCGCCTGTCCGTCCAGGCATGTAAGGCTGGAACACAGGCCTGCGCCTCAAAAACTCACGCCAGACCTCGACCACGTTAAACTCGGGGTAAGCTTCACCGGAAGCTTTTTTCTGCTCAGACATTATGCCGAAATATTCTTCCCTGAGCGCCCAGCGATCTATAGCAATCCCATGGTATGAGAGGAAATTACTCAGACTGCGGTAAATTTCCTCATAGTTTTCATCAGTGTGAATGTCTATGAGTGTCCCGTTAATGTCGAAAAGAATTCCCTCAATTTTCATGGAAGGCCTCTCAATATCTGTTTAGCTTCTCTAACCAGTCTCCAGCGGTAATCCGGACTTATCCACCAGTTCCTGGCGATTCTCATCAGGGTTATCCCCATGTAAAAGGGTATCCTGCGGGTGATGGCCCTAAATGCGCTGAGCTGATCAGGGAAATGGCCACAATATTCCCACAGGAAATGTCCTATGAAAGGTTCTGAAGCATGACGCTTCCCGGTGGCTTGCAGGAAAAAATGCTTCAGTTCACCGCAAATTCTCCCCAGATCAAAGACCCGGTCATCCCATTTCATACGCTCAAGGTCAATCGCAATGACATCTGTTCCCCTCCCGACGAGGAAATTTGATGGAGTGACATCGCCGTGAACCAGCACCGAGGTGTCCTCCCACATGCAGGCCTCATTAAACCACGCCTCACGCAGTTCATACAATTCAGTATAATGGTCGCTTCCCATGCCTCTCCTGGTGATCAGCGAATTGATCAACTGTCCCATGTACGAACGCCCCTGTTCAAAATCAACGTTCCAGTCACCAGCCGTTTTATTGTGCATAGAGGCCAGGAAGCGAGCCAGACCTGTAAGTTTTTTGAACAGCCTGTCACGACGCCCGTGATGAATAGCGTCGGTAATGACATCGCCCAGAACAGCGCCTTCCAGGAATTCCATTACAATCACTCCCCCAATTTCCCGGTTGAAACCGAAAGGCTTCACCACGTAGTTTGGGGCTGCGTCAAAGCCTATGGACCGAAGGAAGAGCAAGTTATGGTACTCAGTCTCACCTGACCTGTCCTTGTTGTCTGAGTAGACTGGCCTATCAGGGTGGAATTTCGCCAAAACCCTAAGACCCGTGTTGGTCTCCTCGTATATGTAAACGTTTCGTGAATTAGCCGGCTGAAATACTCGAAAACCGACATTTTGCGCAAACAATCCCTGTTGCGGAAGCATATGGTCTTTCAAATATCTCCACATGGGATCATCGACGGCAAGGTGACCTAAGTAATCGACATACATAGTAATTCTCTGACTAGTTACTAATTGGGAAGGCCGATGTCCCACCAGTGATCACACCAGCCCGCTGTCAAATCAAAGTTTCAATTATTACATATATGGACTCATTTTCACAAAGATCCTCCCCTGTAGCCCATAAATATGACACCTTTTACCGAAAATCAATCAGGTCTTCAGTGACTTATCGGACGGATATTTAATAAAAAAGCTTATAACAAGACCGAATATGGGTAAAAGCCAGATTGATTTTAGAGCAGTTGGGACGCCAAAGTGATCGGCTACAACCCCCAGAAGTGTCACCCCTATCCCTCCTGTTCCGATCGCAAAACCTGCCATGAGTCCTGAAGCCATTCCCAAATTGTTCGGTAAAAGACCCTGAGCCATTACAATGGTGACTGTGAAGCTTGAAATCAAAGACATTCCCACCAGGCCAAGGCTCACGAACAACATGGCCCCTTTGCTCACAAGTATTAGAGGAAAAAGAACGCTCGAGAGAGCCAGAGATAGCATAAGAAAGTTCTTGTAGCCTATTCTGTCGGACACAGGGGCCCCTAAAATGGTTCCGAGCGCTCCTCCAAACAAAAAAGTGGAAACCAGTGCGCCTGCATAGAGTGGGTCTCCCTGTTGGTAGTCGATATAATAAAACGGTATGTAAGCCATCAAACCAAAATGAGTCCATGAACGCATTATTACGGCGGCCACTATAAGCCCAACTGAGAAATAGGCGCCCCTCGGAATTGGCGCCTGATCCCCGGCTTTGGATTTTGAGGATCTTTTGGTCTTACCAATTTCACCCCATGCCATGGCCAGGCAAACCAGAAATATCGCGGGAAACATCATCATCAGTGGAAGAAATTCGATTCCAAATCTCCCTATGATAAAGGTAGGAGCAATAGGGCCTATTGCCAGTCCGATATTACCACCGATAGTGAAAACTGCCATGCCGGTGGCCATTCGACTTCCCGTAAAAAAACTTGCGGTCTTGAATCCCTCAGGATGATAACTGGCTATTCCAAGACCACTGACCATTACCAGTAACAATACCAACCAGAAGTTGTCGGGAACGGCGATGAACGACAGGCCAAGCCCGGCGCACAAACAACCGAAAGGAAGTAGAAAAGGCTTTTCCTTTTTGTCCGAAATATACCCAAAGAGTGGCTGAATAACGGACGAAGTTATATTGGAGGCCATCAGTATTGCCCCTGACATCGCATAAGACAACAGCAGCTTGGCCTTCAGAAATGGCAATATGGCAGGAAGGGCGCTCTGGCAAACGTCAGTTGCCAAATGTCCCAAAGACAGTATGCAGAGCATCTTAAGGTTGAATGATCCATAGGGCGACGCATGTTTATCCATCAATCAGACTCTCCGGAAAGGTTAGCCGAATGTTGACGAGTCAAAAACCACTGCAATTAATGCTATTCTGGAATGGTGGAGTGACTCTCAATTATAGCATCAACTCCGGGGAGTCGCAAATGTTACGATCCACAGCATTGACCACAATAATTCCAAGTGCTAGAATTTTAGCAATTAATAATAACTTATGGAGAGTTGAAAACATGATAAATACTCACAAAATTTTCAACGAACTCAGAGAGACTATGGAACCGGATGCCGCAGAGAAAATTATTGAAGTGATAGGCTCCGTCTTTGATGAAATTAAAAACTCAGTCACAAAAACCGAATTCCATGAATTAAAAGAAGTTGTCAGAGATCTCGCCCTTGCGCAGAGATCTACCGAAGATTCAGTACAAAAGCTTTCCCACAATGTACAACAAATGGCGGGCCAATTGAGTCAGTTGACAGAACGGGTCGAGACACTCGCCACGAGAATGGATCAACTCACTGAAAGAGTCGATACCCTTGCTATAAGAATGGATCAGCTTACCGAAAGAGTAGATTCGCTTGCTACGAAAATGGATCAGTTGACAGAACGGGTGGACACACTCGCAGTTAGAATGGATCAGTTGACGGAAAAGGTTGATCAACTATCATCGAATGTTCAGGATATTGTAAGAGAATCCAAGATTGCTACCGAGGAGAGAAAAGAGATATGGCGGCAGATCGGGGGGATGTCTCATACCATCGGATACTTCCTGGAAGACAAATCTTATCCCGTGTTGCCTCACTTGCTTGAGCGAGACCACTCAATAATCATCCAGGACAAGCTCAAAAGAGGCTTCCTGGAAATACCGAAGAATAAATTTGTCGAGATCAACATTTGGGGCAAGGGAACCAGATCGGGGATGAAGGTGGAGATAATCGGCGAGGCCAAGACCCAGCTAAAGAAAAAAGATGTAGATAAACTGTTGATGACGGTCAAGGCCGTAGAGAACTACATCAGGGCACAGATTGTCCCTGTTTGCGTCACTTTCCAGACTTCGCCGCACGTCCAGAAATATGCGAAAGAAAAGGGCGTAATAGTTTATTTCAGCTATGAACTCCAGTGACATGGATTTTTCTCTTGGTAATCTGGGAAAAATAGTGATCAACGATCAGAAAGCTCTTGACTGCCATAGACGACCGGTCTATTATATATCTCAGCGATGTGATTCATGACTAGAGAAAACACAAAAAAGCGAATACTCGAACATGCCGGTAGAATGATCCACAAGAAGGGCTTCAATAATACCGGCATACAGGAAGTTCTCGAGAGCGCCGGAGTTCCCAAGGGATCATTCTACTTTTACTTCAAAAGCAAGGAAGACCTCGGGCTAGCGATCATAGACCATTTTGCCGAATCAGTGGCTCAACTGGGTGAATCTTTACTTGTAAACGCTCCTGGATCCCCATTAGAGAGGCTGCGTGGGTATTTTTCAACTATGCGCGAATTCTTCGAGCATGAAGATTGGAGATCTGGATGTCCCATTGGAAACCTGACACAGGAGATGGGAACTCTTAATGAAGGCTTTCGCGCCAAACTTCAGTCCGTTTTTAAAAGGATGCAATCAGATATCAGGAATTGCATCGAACAGGCCAAACTTCAGCATGAAATTGGTGGCGAAATGGATCTGGATCAAACGGCAGAATTTATCCTCGATAGTTGGGAGGGTGCAATATTGAGAATGAAGGCTGAAGGCCATGTGGGCCCATTGATCATCTTCGAGAAAATCGTGTTCGAGAGAGTGTTGAGGGGCTAAAAAATTTTTAGCGCATCATATTAGACTGGTCTATTAGTTTAGACGTAGTTTTCAAATGCCGAATCAATTGTCTCTGGCGAGTTTTTTCAAGACTCGAAAACAAACCAAATCATGAAGGAGAAGATTCACCATGGCTCTTATCAAGACTACCTCACCGGAAAAAGCTCAAGGCAGGCTTGCGGAACTCTACAAGGAAGTTGAAACCATGTTCGGAGTTGTTCCCACCGGAGTGCAACTGTTGGGAGTGAGTCCCGGCATATTGGACAACCAGTTGGCGATTATGGGACATTACCACGGACACAAGACTCTCAGCACACAACTGCTGGCAATGATTCGCATGATGATATCAAATGCCTGCAAATCACAATATTGCCTCAACCTTAATCACAGTATTCTTGAAGGCGCCGGCTTCACTAAGGAACAGGTCGATGCAGCTCTGTCTGATCCATCAACAGCGCCGTTGGAGGAGAAGGAAAAGGCGCTGCTGATTTTCGTGCTGAAGGCCTGTGACACGCCGCATTCAACCACCCAGGAAGACGTGGATAAGCTTAGAGCATTGGGATGGGCGGACGTTGATATTTTTGAAGCAGTAGCGCATGGCGCCAGGGCTGTTGGAACCAACATAATTTTCGACGCATTCCGGGTAGGCATCTGACGGGGAATCCCATCAGCCTTTTGAGCAAAGCTCTTTTAGAGGATCGGAGTCAGCGCACACAGCGTTGATTCCCATTCCTCCCCTGATCATGTACTTCTCCGCCAATTGCAAGTTTGCGCCTCATACCCTTCGAGCATTCCATCGGGAATAAAATGCAAGAATTTTAATTCCTGGCGGAACAGCCATTATTCCTGTTACAATTGGGTGGGTCGGCTTAGGAAACTTGGCGCCGGACAAGTTTAAGACACCTATCAGGAGACCAGCTTTGACGTCAAACGTTTCGATTGCTAAAAAATTCCCTCTCCGAGTAGTCATCATCGCAGTTGTTGGCGCCGCTATAGTTGCAGGCCTGTTTCTTTTACCTGTGAAACAGTATCTCGTTGCTGCGCTGGAGTGGACACAGGGTCTTGGCGTATGGGGGCCCATTTTTGTCTCACTCTTTTACATTGTGGCCTGTGTCTTCCTTTTGCCTGGATCGGTGCTGACTCTCGGAGCCGGTTTCCTCTTCGGTGTTCCGGTTGGTTTGCTGAGCGCATTGATTGGCGCCACCTTGGGAGCCTGCGCAGCTTTCCTCGTAGGTAGAACAATCGCCCGCGATTGGGTAACCCAAAAGGTCTCGGGAAACACGAGGTTTACAGCAGTAGATGAGGCTGTTGGCAGGGAAGGTTTCAAAATTGTGCTACTTCTGCGCTTAAGCCCTGTTTTCCCCTTCAACCTGCTTAACTACGCATTGGGTTTGACCAAGGTCTCCTTCGGGGAATACGCTTTGGCTTCTCTTATTGGAATGCTTCCGGGCGGTCTCATGTACGTCTATTTCGGATCGGCGGCCAGGTCACTTGCCGATGTAGCGTCGGGCAAGGTTGAGGGCGGCTGGGCCGGACAGGTATTCTTTTGGGTGGGGTTGGCGGCTACAATCATTGTCGCAGGTTTTGTCACCCGTCTGGCGAGGAAGAGCCTCAAGGAAGCCGAACAAACCACCTCATCATAGAAACCGGAAACATGGAGTCCACAAACTTGCCCACTGAATAAACCCAGAATGCTTCAACCTATCAATGGCTTACAACGTGACTCTGGCCTTTCAGACGTTTGCCTCTCAATAGTTCTATCAACTCCTTCAGAGTTTGATAGCGGTAGGGTTTGTTCACGAATGCAATCGGCTTGAGTTCGGATTTGAAGTCGTCTTTGATCTTCTCTTCATTATACCCACTACATATCACTATCATGAGGTCCGGATTGATTTTCTTGAGTTGGTCAAAAGTTTCCACTCCCCCCATTTCAGGCATTACCAAATCGAGAATTACCATATCAATTTCCGGATTCTCATTGTAAACGTTCAAGGCTTCTACCCCATTCTCCGCTGAAAAGGTTTTGCAACCCAAAGTTTGGACCTGTCTCAACACCAGATCCAGAACTCCCGGTTCGTCATCAACTACCAGAACGCTCAATTTGGATGCCTCAGGAGTCTCTGCGCCATCCGATCCAGCTCCAATTTCCTTAGGAATGCTTGCCCCTTCAACGCCTCCTTTCCTGTACAGAAGGGGTAAGTAAACAGTAACGGTCGTTCCCTTTCCGGGTTGGCTGTCGATTGTAACTGCGCCGTGATGTCCTCTTACCACTCCATGAACTACCGACATCCCCAAGCCACGGCCCACGAACTTTGTAGAGAAAAACGGGTCGAAAATTCGCTTCACTGTTTCGGCGTCCATACCCATCCCGTCGTCTTTCACTGTTATGAAAGCCATATTCTGAGGATGGAGTCTTTCAGGCAAATGACTTCTGCAAAGAATTGATTCGCCACAGAATTGAGCGCCGGCCCCAATCTCAATAGTCCCGTTGTTACCCTCAAAGGCTTCAGAAGCGTTAATTAACAGATTCATGACGACTTGTTGAATCTGGCCCACATCCGCCTTAACAAATATATCGTCATCACAAGAATTGAACTTAAGATTGATATTTTTGGGCACCGTCATCCTGAACATGTCAATATTGTTTTCAACGAGTTCGGAAAGATTTACATCTTTCAACTCGAAGGCCCCTTTACCGGAATAATCCAGCATCTGCCTCACAAGGCTTGCTGACTTCATTGAAGCTGAGAGGGCCCGTTCCAGAAAAAGTTGTCTTTCAGATAGGTTGAAATCCTTTTCCTGGGCTAGTTCGATGTTGCCAATGATTACCGCCAGGAGATTGTTGAAATCGTGCGCAATGCCCCCGCTGAGCACGCCCAGGCTCTCCAGCTTCTGTGACTGGAGGAGCTTTCTTTCCATTTCGAAAAGTTCTTCCTGAACACGCTTTCGTTCCGTAACATCTTCAAATATGAGACAGAATCGGTCGATTGATTCCCAGGGCCTGTAAACGGTGCAGTAGTGAATCCTGTCGGTAGTGGAATGATACAGTTCAAACGTTTTTCCTACCCCGGACAGCGCCACTTCCCTGAAGTTTGTTATCCACTCTTCCTCGGTTCCGGGCCAGATCTGATATACTGTCTTGCCAATTACCTCCGACCTCTTCATTCCTGAAATTCTCTCGAATGAATCATTTACATACTGGTAACGGCAATCTACGAATTCACCTTTTTCATCAAAGACAGATTCAAACACAACAAAACCATTTGTCATGCTTTGCATCAGGAGCATGGTTTCGTCTGACGCTCTCTTGAGTTCTTCTTCAGCGAGCCTTCGCTCACTGATGTCCCTGTCAAGACCGATGCAATACTTGTGACCCCGTATTTCGAGCAGGTTTGCCGAGAGTTCCATAGGAAACACGCTCCCGTCCTTCCTGCGATGATCAACCTCTCCCCTGATTTGATCTCCTGACAGGACTTTGTTGATCCTGACAGGCAATTCCTCAGAAGAAACCGACGTTTCCAGATCCTCCAGCCTAAGGGTAGTGAACTCTTCCAGGGAGTATCCATGTATTCTTGCCGCAACTGGATTGGCCGAAATGATTCGGCCTGTGGCCTCCCCTTCCATATCAATTATTATTATTGGATCTCTAGCCCCTTCGAAAAGTGTCCGGTAAAGAAGTTCGCTTTCAGCCAGAGCCTCCTCAGCCCGTTTTTGTTGCGTAATATCCTGAATCACTCCCCATACGACATTGCGCTCCGGATCGAATTCGGCAATGGAATGTATGTCCACTACCATGTTGTCTGACTGTCTAACAGCCTTGAATTCAACATCATAGGGCTTCCGGTTCTGAAGCAATTCCGATAGAGCGTTATCCAGCATAGTCCTATATTCTGTTAAAGGGAATTTTTGTACCGACTTCAGATCCATTTCATCCTGTTGCAAACCATAAACATGCAGAGCGCCTTTTGAACCTTTAACTTTTCCCGTAGTCAAATCCAGTTCCCAGTTCCCAAACCTGGCTGCCAGTTCAGCCCTCTCCATGCGTTGGACATTGTCCTGCAATTGTCTGGCAATTTTCCTCGACTCGCCGACGTCCACAATCACAAAAACAACCCCGTTTGATAGATCGTTTTTATCAACAGCGGCCAGACTCATAAAAACATCCATGAAATGACCGTCTTTGCAATGAAAACGCGTTTCAACCGATGCCTTTCCCCTCTCGGCAATTTCAGTATATGCGAACGCTCCTACACGCTCGTACTCGGCCTCATTCTCATAGAATTGACTGGATGGGCTCAAACTGATTTCATCCCTCGAGTAGCCTGTCATCTCCACCAGAGCTTCATTGCCCCATTGAACAACTCTGTCCTTTATCAATCCTATGCCGGCCGGGGATGCCTGCAACACCGCACTCAGCATCTTTTCACTCTTGGCAAGGGCATCCACTGCGTCTTCCTGTTCATCAATGTGTGAGGTAATCACTCGTTTGGCCCAAAAACAGCCGATCAAGCCGATGAGCCAAACAGTCCCGTACATGGCTGCAACCGTTTTGGCTTCAGCTATGAAGCTGGAATGAAATTCATCCCACGGCAGTGAAACAGCAATCCCCCCTCTCACTTCCCCTACCCTGTAGCCTCTGTCAGCATGGCAATTGAGACAGACAGGCTCTACCTTGAGAGGCGCCATGTACCTGAAATACTGATTCTCTCCAATCATTCCCAGACCATAAAAATCACTGCTCCCATCCTCAAGACTTCTCAGAGCGGTCCGTTCCCATTCGTCAGGCGCATTCTCGGGCGTCAACGTGTTTAAACTCGTAATATGTCTGTGGACCCCATATTTTTCACTGCCCAACTCGTTTACCTGCCTGATCATACGAACAGGATTCAGCAGAGTAAGTTTTTCGCCTGAAACTGTTTCGACATCCCGCTTCGGGAGTCCTGCCAGGTGTTGATCAGGAGGAGTTTTGTCGCTGACCGGAACATAAACTCCACCGTGACTGAGAGCCCATTTTCCGTAAAGAAGATCCTTGCGTATTGAGTGAAC
>CAZVOU010000180.1:0-37352 GCA_964628605.1 uncultured Syntrophaceae bacterium | reverse complement strand
GTGGTGATCTCTTCACGAGTCCCTGCCATACCGGTGGTTTCTATGTCCAGGTAAGCGACACTATGCCTGAAATCCGAAAAGATCCTCCAGGTCTCAGTGGCGCAAAGCATCCGGGAGAAGTACCTTGCATTGTCCGTCTCCAGATGGGACATGGACTCTTTAACGCCGCTAACCAGAGCGGGAGTGATCAGGCTGGAAGAGCCTCTTTCTGCGGAATCCAGAACGTCTTGCCAGGTCATTACACCTGAATTCCACAGCCTTTTTTCGGACTTTTGGCCTATCCCCTTTATGTGACAGAAAGTGTTATTCAGCATGGAACCATTTCTGAAAAGTTGCGCATGATAACGGGCATTCATTTTTCCGCAAGCACACCAACAAAGAATCGGAAGAAATAATTAATGGAACCCTTGGGCTTCAACTCGGCTCTCTTCATCATGTCAGTCAACTCCGAGCGGCTATATGTTTTTCCTATCCAATTACCGGCAGAGGTGTCTTCTATGAATTTCTGAAAACCCAGGGGGCCGTAGAGGTTGGGAACGCCCACAAAAACGGTTCCACCCTTAACCGTCACCCTCTCCATCTCGCAAAGGGCGTCATCCGGACAGTCCAGATGCTCAAGTGTGCTGCTGTTCCATGATATTCCAATGCACCCGCTTCTGAAGGGGAGATTATTGAGATCAGCCACTACCAGACACAGGTTCGGGTCTCGTTTCCTTGCCTGAACCAAGGCTTCGTGATCAATATCAATGGCCACTGCAAGGTCAACCCGGGGATTGATCGAAAAGAGCGAAGAAGCGTAAGCGGGCCCGGAACCGGCCTCCAGAACGGTAAGACTGCCGCAGTCTCCCTTGGCGCCGAGCAAATAGGCCACCAGTTTCCTGTTAAGGTTTTTGCGCAGTGAGTCGAACAGTTCGTAAATGACAGTCCCAGGGGCGCCCAACTGCCAAGCCTTGTTTTCCATTTTTACTGAACCTTTTCCAGAATCATCATTATTGAGCTACCAAAAGGCAAACTCATCTTTTGCATGATTTTTCCCTCGAACTTCACCGTTCGAAAAAGAATCTCGTCGATAATCGGGTTCATCGGCTTTATTTCAGAAACGGGCCGATCAGCGGAAGGCTTTCTGAAAAAAGGTAACAGAAGACGATAAACAGCCACGAGAGGCAACATGGAAGCAAATACGTGTGTAGTTTTTATAACACGAGTGGGTTGCTGGGACGCCAGAGCCTTTAGCTTCCTGACGCTGTACCTGCGTGAGGCCCCAACCGCCTTGTGGTGTTCCTCAGACATCAACCAGTCATAGGCGGGAACCACAAGAACCATTAAGCCCCCGGGCTTCAGCACCCGGCATAATTCACCAAAAGCCGACGATTCATCAACGGCGTCACATTCCAGCAGATCAACAGAAACCACTGCGTCAAAGTAAGCGGATTTAAACGGAACTTCGTTCACGGACGCCAGACAGACTCGGTCCAGGTTTCGACGTGGCCAGAATGGAGAGGCCGCTGCGGCAATGTCGAAACCGAAACCCTCAGGCGTGACATTGTCCTTGAGCATCTGAAGGTTCCGGCCGGTGCCGCAGCCGGCGTCCAGAATTCGCGAGTCGGCGGTTAGCCCCAGACCTTTCATTGTGTCAACAATGATGGAATGAAGACCTCTGAACCACCAATAAGACGTCTCGTGCTCGTATAATGTTTCGTATTCGTATGATTCCACTGGCTAAACCGTAACAGCCCCAACGAGTCTTTCAGACCGTATGGTGAAATGTGTCAGGATCAGATGGATCAAACCTGTTAGATTTGAGCATGACCACCTGGCTCTTTTCCATGAAATGGATGGCATGGGATTCCATTGTCTTCAACATTACCCCATGACCTTCCATGACCGTGAATTCATCCCTTTCACCGGTGTTTATGTTGACGGTCCTTATCTTCGCGGAACCACTTACAACATATAGAAAGACTATGGTTTTCTTGTGATAATGATTGCCAAGGACCGAGCCTTCATTCATCAGGGCCCAGTTCATGGCCTCCCAGTTTCCGGAATTCAGTATTTCCCTGAATATCCCGCGCTCATCGCTTCGTTCAAAGCCCGGCTTGAGTAATTCATGAGTCATCAGTCGATCTTCCTGATTCTAGCCCTGAAAATACGCGCCACATACTGAAGGCCTGTCCTGAAAAACTTTAGTATGCTCGGGGCCGACTTGGAAACGCCTTTAGCCCTGTCCCTGAAAACATACGGAAGCTCATAGACCGTAAGCCCCTTCTTGCGGCAGGTATAAAGAAATTCCATGAAATATGCGCCATAACCTGTCGGTATTATGGATACCTTATCAAAGACAGTCCTGCGAAGGACCACAAAGCCACTGTCATAATCCTTTATGCCGTAACCCAGCACCAGTCCCGCCAGACCATTTATCAGCCTGCTCGAGATTACACGCAGGGCCGCTCTGTCATCTATACCGCCGTCGGCGTAACGTGAGCCGACAACAATGTCATATTCGGACAATTTACCGATCATTTCGGGCAAGAGAGCGGGGGGCATGCACATATCGGCGTCCATCCAGCCCACTACCTCGCCACGGGACTCTATTATGCCGCGGTTGAAGGCGGAGGCCAAACCTCTGGTGTCCACCCTGCGGATGACAACCACCCTTGGATCATTCAAGTCTTCGACTATTTTCCATGTCTTGTCGGCTGAGTCATCATCGACCACGATGACTTCCACCGAGTCCTTTACGTTTTCGAATATGCTGTTGATTGTATCCAGTATGTTTTCTTTTTCGTTATAAGTAGCAAGAACTATTGAAACCCGTGGATCAGCCATGATGAAAGACCTCCAATATATTTAAGAGCGAAGGCGACCTGAGATTCAGCCTGCGCAAATGTGATATTAAAAAGACTCTTACCGGCGACAGACCTTTGATCGATACGCCGGTAAGGGGTGTTATTTAAGTTCCCTGACTTTTTGCGCCACGGTCTTTAACTGATCCTCGGTCAAAGGCAAGCCTGAGGGAAGGTAAAGACCTGTATTCCATAGATCGACAGACACGGGATAATCTCCGGAGACATCCGGAAATCTCGGGTCGTCTCCCTTGTAGGCCGGCTGAAGAGACATCGGGCAGAAGAACGACCGTGTGTCCACACCTTTTTCCTTGAGCTTGATCATGACCTCATCCTTGGTCATTCCCAGGCTTGGTTTAATCACTATGCCGTACATCCAGTAGACATTTTTAGCCCACGGCTCTTCGACGGGCAGCGAAACATGTGGCCAGTCACGGAGCAGTTCATTGTATTTGTGCCCAATCCAGCGTTTCTTTTCCACTTTCTGCTCGACCATTTCCGTTTGGGCTAAACCTATTGCGGCCTGAACGTTCGTCAGCCGATAGTTGTAGCCGACGACCTGATGCACGAAACGTGGCTCACCAAAGCCCTGGTTGCAAAGCAGCTTCATTTTTGCGGCAATCGTGTCGTCCTTGCAAACACACATTCCGCCTTCACCGGTGGTCAGGATTTTATTGCCGTAGAAGCTGAAACAGGCTACATCGCTCAGAGCGCCGACCTTGACTCCGTTCACTTCAGCGCCGTGAGCCTCGGCGCAGTCTTCTATGACAAAAAGGTTGTGGCGTTTGGCTATTTCATTAATCTTGTCCATGTCACATGGGTGGCCGTACATATGAACCGCCATGATGGCCCTGGTTCTCGGTGTGATTTGCTCCTCTATCTTTGCAGGATCGATGCACCATGTTCTGGCGTCAACATCAACCAGAACCGGCTTGGCCCCTGCAAGTATCACCATGTTGGCCGACACTATCAGTGTAAAATCCGGTATTATAACCTCATCGCCGGGGCCTATGCCGAGAGCGGCCAAGGCCAGGTGTATGGCCGTAGTTCCACTGCTGCAGGCGACACCGTGCGCGACACCGCAGTATTCAGCAAAACTTTTCTCAAACATGGTTATGAACTTACCGGCAGATGATATCCAGCTCGTTTCAATACATTCGCGGACATATTCCATCTCGCGACCGTCCAGTGCCGGCTCGCAAACAGGTATCATTTCAATTCTCCATTATAATTTCATACATTTCATTGCAGTCGCCAGCGCCACGCTACCGACAAAATCCCGTTATAAGTTAAACTTATAACATTTATAACGACCTGATTTTCGCGTCAAGAAAATATCGTCCCTGAGGCTCATGGCCCATCGGAAAATTGGGTTATCATCAAATCAGGGCGATGGGCTGTTTCATGAATCGCGTTAGAGGGAGAGTTCGAGTAATTTGCAGATGTCATTTGATTCAACCTATTGAGGCTGTACTAGGGCGTCTTTCCATATCAACGCCTGAATCAATGACCCTGCACAAACCGGTTTGTTCCCAGAGAGACAAATTAATTTTTAGGTAAATATTTAATAATGATCACTTAACCTTAAGCCACAACAGGCGTGCTACGGCGGGTCCCGGGTTATACCATTGAGTGGGCATCTCGGAAGTCAGGAAGACCACATCACCGGGTTTGAGGTTGTAGACTGCCTTGTCCACAAACATTTTCAGCTTTCCACTCAACAGATAGCCGAATTCCTCACCTTTATGAATGAAGAAGTGGGAGGGTAGTTTGGAATCTGCGGATAATTCGATGAGGTAAGGCTCAGTTTGGGCGTCGAAATCCACCGGAATCAGAAGGTGCGCAACAAGGGCGCCCTCCGGCATATCGGACAATTTTATCTCTGATGATTCATTCGGAGAGAAGACCAGCCTGCGCGCTACATTCATTTTTTCCTGGAAAAATGAACTGACGTCTACAGAGAGGACTTCCGCCATTTTGAGCAGGGCCGGCAGAGAGGGATAAATAAGATTGCTCTCTATCTGTGAAATGGTGCTTGGCGTGACTCCGACAAGTTTGGCGAGTTCAGTCTGGGAAAGCCCGCGCTTGGTCCTGACCTCCCTGAGACGAACTCCCAGTTCGATGCCTCGGGAACTCTTGCGTTCCTCCTCAAAACTTACGTTCAGTTCCTTCGTCCAGTAGTTGTAGGGCTTGTGCAGGTTGTCCATTCCCCTGCCCTCAGCCTTCAGTATGGTCAGGGAAGTGGAGCCACGCTTTATTGAAAGGTCGATGGCGACCTGGGCTATCTGGTTTATCTGCGCTCTCAAACGTGTCGAGTGCGCGTTTTTTTCCATTATCCAGTAAGCGACTGCGTTTAGTTCATAGAGTCGTGGACAGGAGTGAGTGTAGAACTTCAGAATGGTGTCTTCTCCACCCCAGAGGTCCTGCATGCCGGTAATGCTCTCGAATACAAATCTGACATCATCGGTCATGCCTGAATGAATGCCGTTAAGGGCGTCCATGACATGGTTCGGTTGCCGCGGCTCGTCCACACGAATTATCCGGCAAGGCCATTCAGTCTTGTTTTCGTAATAGAACCTAAGAAAAACGTCGGAGCCGGCGCCTTTGCCCCAGGTGAAGCAATCGAGAATGGTCAGCATGGGGTTTTCCGTCAAAGAGCCGAGCTTGTCGAGAAGATTCTTGGGGGACCTGTCAAAACTCACGTAAATGACAGGCTTGTTCTGAGCCTGAGAGGCCTGCATGAGGTTAAGGCAGAAAACAGAGGCCAGACTTCCTGAATCATCATGCCAGACGACATTGTCGCCTATGTAAAGCCCACCAAGCAGCTTATCCAATTCGCCCACACCCGATGCGACCCTGTGTCTACCAAACTGGCTCGAAATCATTTAATTCACCTGAGAGAAAAGTGGATTCCTAAAAGAGGTATAATTGGCTAAAAACATTTAGAATGTCAAGGAACAGCTTGTCCGGTTCGAGTTGAAGCGGAGCAACCGCCAGATTTTTCAACTTCATTTGAGGGTCATTAAAGGCCTGATTCAGTCTATTTTCAGGAAATCACCATTTGCCATATCTCTTGATTGGATATACATTTCCAAGGATACGCTTCGAATCTTTCAGTAAGGACAATCGATTATACAGACACATTAGCCAGATCAAAAAGGAGTCGCCAATTTGTCTAGACAGTTCAAGTATACGCCCGCAGATTTCGTTCCGTTAAAAGTCAAACTCGAACACCTGGATTTACATATAAATTTCCTGGATTCTTTCGTGGAAGTTTCCAACACGCTTTCACTGACAGCCATTGAAGATATTACCTCAGTTGATCTGGACGCACGGGATCTCGAAGTCCTCAGCATCACATGGATTGACGGCGAAGTCGAAACGAAAGGTAATTACAGCTATGACCGCCAAAAGAACCGCATCTCGGTCACCACTCCCAAACCGTGCATCCAGGGAGACAGGTTGCGACTTCGGACACTCACACGGTGTGTTCCGTCGGATAATGTCCTTGAAGGGATATACAGGGATGTCACTCCCCCGGATTGTCCCCAACAATACATGTCACAATGCCAGCAGTGGGGTTTCCAGAGGATAGCCCCCATCTTTGACGACTGCAGGGCCAAATGCACGATGACCACGGTGATCGAAGCGGATGCCCGTTACACGCATTTAATATCCAACGGCAACATCTGCAGGGAGAGCAATCCGCTGGGCAAGCCGGAGGCCCTGGCGAGTGACCCGTCGAGACAGGTCATAAAATACATCAACACGGTTCCCATGGCGCCTTATCTGTTCATAGTTTGCGCAGGCACGTGGGACACACTTGTCGATGAAGTCGTTTACGACAGTGGAAAGGTTGTCAGACTTGAATACCTGACACCGCCGGGGAGACAATCAGAAGCCCGCATCCCCATGGAGATACTGAAAAAGTCGGTTCTATGGATTAAAAAGACACAGAACTACGAATATACCGGTGACACCTACCGCACCATATGTATGACAAAATCCAACTTCGGCGGCATGGAAAACGTCGGCAACACAACCATAGTTACGGACGCCGCTCTTATACATGAACACACACTTGATAATGGCCTGCTCTATGCGCATGCCGTCATAGTTCACGAGTTCGAGCATAACCAGTGCGGAAGCGAAACGACCATGGACACGCCGTTTGATGTGTGGCTCAACGAAGCCTATACGGTGGATGTTGAGAGAGCGTTCATGGGAGACGTTTTTGACAGGGGTTTTACCCGTCTGAATCAGGTGGACTCAATCAGGCACCCGCTTCTAGGGCCTCTGGCTATAGAAGACTCCGGAAAAGCGGGAAGAATAGTTCGCGAGGGATTTAACGACCCAGATGAACTGATCGATGGAGTCACTTATGTGAAGGCCGCTGAGGTCATAAGAATGCTGCGCTTGATTGTCGGTGAGACGGCATTCCTGGCCGGTAGAGATCTCTATTTTAGCCGCTTCAAACATTCCAACGCCACTACTGAGGATTTTTTCCAATGTTTTGAGGAGGTGTCCTCACGGTCCCTGTCACAGTTTAAGGAAGGCTGGCTCTTGAGAAAGGGATACCCCAAAGTTACAGCCCGCTCGTCCTACAAACCTGAAACCGGAGAATATGAAATAAACTTTGCCCAGCAGGTCGATAACAATGGAACACCGTTTCACATTCCTGTGCAGCTTGCATTGATTGATGGGTCGGGACAACTGATCGAGCGCACAGAGAGGACAGTCGAGTTAAACGAAAAAAACCTTACCGTTCGAATCCCTGACCTATCGCAAAAACCGGCGTTTGCGTCATTGAACCGTGGCTATTCATTTTACGGCTCATTTTCTCATGAGGGCGTTCAGGACGAGGAACTAAGGCTCCAGGCCAAACATGACACTGACACGTTCAATCGGGTGGAGGCCATGCGCTCTCTAACCGACAAGCAGAGAATATCAATCCTGGAGAACCCGGAACATGTTGTGGACCCTGCATGGCTCGACCTTTACGGTGAACTGCTGGCGGACGACTCTGTCAACCCATCGTTGAAGGCGTTTCTGATCAAGATTGAGGAACAGCCTCTGAACCGCAATTATGTGACCTGGTATCCGGAACTGGTCTTCGCGAGAGACAGGCTGGTCCGGGCCATAAACGCTCGCCACAGGCAACGTCTCATGACAATATTTGATGATCTGGACACTTACGGACGACGCTCAGACCCAAAGGACGGCATCGAAGACAGAATACTGAAGAACACGTTGCTTGACCTTATCGCCACTGTGGATTGTCCCGAATCCCACGACATTATTCTGCGCCATTGGGACAGGGCCACAACGGCAACAGTTAAGGTGAGCGCACTTAACGCCTTGAACAGAAGCTCATCGCCGATGAGGAAACAGTTGATTGAAGAGACCTACACCAAATGGCATGATCATTTGAGCGCATACGCCAATTACCTCAGGATAATATCATCCGGGTCGTGCGACGATGTTTTCGAGATGATTGAGTTTGAAAGGCGCCGGGCCAGCTTTGACGTCACAAACCCCACATGGTCCAGAGCCCTTTTCATTCCAATGGCGATGAACAACCGAAAGGTATGGACCGATGAAGGCATAGAGTGGACGGTCAGGACGGTAACCGAACTGGCTCCTGTCAACACATTCGTGGCGTCCCTGTTGTTGAACGTGTTCCAACAGGTTCAGAAAATGAGGCCCAATCTCAAGGAGCGAGTGCTTCCCGCTGTCAGGAAGATATCGGAATCGGTGACCGACAGCGTGAGCCCAACGGTTCATAGACAGGCTTTGTCATACCTGAAATGACGGGGGAATTGACAAACTGTAGACAATAGCGGTCATCTGCCGCCATCAGATTCACTTTAGTGAGAACCGTTTTGCAGCGCGAGGAGAATGTTGACCTACGAATACAGCCATTTCAGAGAGCCGAATGAACAGTATGAAGACGGAATATGGGGCTCATCCGAAAAAATTACACTTGCGGGCAGAGATTTTGTCCGCTTTGTGATATCCGGCACGGCAATCTACATTGACCCTATGACGCCTTACTGGTTCGTCCCGTCCGCTGAAACTGATTGGATGATCAGAAACCTCAGACACATCAAATGTGACGTGTCATCATTGGAGGGACCGGAGGGTATCGACGCCGGAATTGCGCGTCTGTTGTCACTGAGATCATTCCTCTCCGCCGTTCGTGGGCCTGAAGCCCGGCATTATTCGGGCAGGACAGTCAGAACAGTTGAAAAACTCAACGAGATGTGGTTGCACATCACTGACGACTGCAATCTGAAATGCCGTCATTGCCTTTTCTCCGGCAACCAGGGCAAGGGGCGTCGCCTAAGCCTCAGTTCCATAAAGGAATTTATGGCTCAAACAATTCCTCTGGGACTGAATGTCGTAATGCTGACCGGCGGCGAACCCCTGATCCACCCTGAGTTTATCAATATTGTGAATCTCCTGATGGGCTATGAAAACATCAGGGTTGCCATTCTGACGAACGGACTTTTGTATGAAAGACATTCCGCTCTTCTGCGAAAACTGGACAGGTCCCGGATTACTTTTCAGGTGAGTCTCGACGGGAACGAAACTTCGCACGACTCTATTCGTGGCAGGGGAAGCCATGCGCAAGTAAGGTCATCAATTTCCGGAATTGTCGCAGATGGTTTTGGATGCAGCCTGGCAATGTCCGTCAACCCTCACACTGCCCATGCAATGAAAGACCTGGTTGTCGACTCAGCCGCTTTGGGGGTTAGGAATGTTCATTTTCTGTGGCACTTTAGGCGCGGACACGGCAAATTACTCGATGTTTCAGATATGGCGACGCTGACGAAACATCTTGTGGAGGCAATGGATGCAGCCGACGCTTCCGGGATTTCGATAGACAATGTTGAGGCAATACGATCGCAGGTGTTCACTCACATCGGAACCCGATTTGACTTGAGTTCCGCAGGCTGGGACACTCTGACAATAGCGCCTGACCACAAGGTTTACCCTTCCCCGGCTTCGGTAGGCGTTCATGCTTTATGCGCCGGCGACAGCAGGGATGGTATTGAAAATTTGCTGCGCAACAGTGGTGTGTTAAAAAAAATCAGATCTCTTTCGGTAAACGACATTCCCGGCATTAGTGAGGACCCTTTACGTTTTGTGACTGGCGGAGGGGACATAGACCACTGTTTCAAAGGGTCGCTTGATGGCCCAGGAGACCTGACCTTCGGCGACGATCCGTATCGTAGAATTTACGGTGAAATTGTATTGCGCCTGATACACAGGGAAGCCGTTCAATTTGCATCCGGAGGCAATTCATCTCTGCTTCTGAGGATGGGTGACATTGTTTACGACTGCAACAACCATCCTGATGTTAATTTTACGCACTCCAACTGCCTTTTGTCTCTGGCGACCACTGGAGCGCACAAACTTGCCGGCGAATTCTACGGCGCCAGAGCGGAAAATCCGGACGACTCCATCCTGAACCCGATAGCGGTTGATCAGTCCATTTCGGAAATTGTTCCCGACTTTGCTCTAAACAGAAGGTACGGGTGTGGTAGCCCCGTTTCGAAAGCCAATCTCTCGACGGGTCAGACGCTGGTCGATTTGGGATGCGGGACAGGGGTAGAGCTATTCATGGCGGCAGAGGCCCTGGGCAACAGTGGGAGGGGCGTCGGAATTGACATGACCGCCGGGATGATTGAACTGGCTAAGGAAGCCTCCGGTCATGTGCATGAAAAGCTGGGCTTTAACAATATCCATTTCGCTGTGGGCCATCTTGAGGACATCCCCCTACCCCGCGGCTTCGCCGATGTTGTGATCTCCAATTGTGTCGTAAACCTAAGCATGAACAAGCGTAAGGTTTTCAGCGAGATGTTACGAATCCTCAAGCCCGGTGGTCGTTTGTTGATCTCGGATGTCGTCTGTGAAACTGAAGCTCCGCTGGAAATAAGGACGGATCCCAAGCTTTCCGGGGAATGCCTCGGTGGGGCGCTGAGACAGGACTACCTGTTCTCGATGATCAGGGATATCGGGTTTACCGACTCGTTCATGATCAACCGATTCCCCTACAGGGACGTTGGCGGGCATCAATTCTTTTCTTTGACATTTCAGGCCACGAAACCGGGAATACCGGCAATAGCGCGTGTGATGAACCCCGGGCCGTTTGAGGTCTTGAGACCGGACCAACACAGTGGACGGGTCATCGCCAAGGGTGACGTCCTGGAACTGGAAATGGGCTCAACCATGGACGACACCTCACCTGGAACCGGTGGGCTTTCATTCCTGGATCCTTCGACAGGTCGTGTGCTGGGCAAGGATGATTCGGAAGACTGTGGGTGTTGCGGTGTGCTGGAATACCGCCCCACTCCTCACGATCATGACTATCACCCTTACGGCTGCATGATTTGTGGTTCGGAATTGCTGTATGACCGGGCTTCAAACTTGATGGAATGCACTATCTGTAAAAGGGTCGTTGAATCGGTCGCAAAATGCGAGCAAGGCCATTTTGTCTGTGATGAATGTCACCGTTCGGACCCGTTGAAGTCATTGTCACGCTTGTGTCATGAATCCGTTGAGACGGACATGATAGGCTTGTTGAAGAAGATCAGGAGGTCCTGCAATTTCCCGGTCAACGGACCGGAACACCACAGTCTGGCCCCTGCGATAGTTTTAACGTGCTTTCGAAATCTTGGAGGTGGTGTTACGCAGGCCGACATCTCGGAGGGGATAAGGCGTGGGAAAGTCTGTATAGGGGGTTCTTGCGCCTCACTGGGAATTTGCGGGGCTGCGATGGGCGTTGGAATAGCTTTTTCCATAATTTTGGGGGCTAACCCGCTGACCCCCGTCGAGCGTCAATCCTCCATGCTGGTGGTGGTGGCCGCCGCCAACGACATTTGTTCCTATCAAGCGGCCAGATGCTGCCAGCGCGAAGTTTACCTTTCACTGAAGCAGGCCTCAAAACTGTCCACCATGCTCACCGGCCTTTATATTCCGGCGGAACACAGGATGTTTTGCTCACAACATCACATCCAGAAAGAATGCCTGAAACAGGATTGCCCTCTATACCCAAAGAAGGACCGCAAACAACACGAATGAGCCATTTTCTAAAAAAATATGTTTGGGTCCTTCGTATTGAATTACGGATTGCGTATTGCTTTGGTCTTGGACGCCAGTATGGTTTCTATTCGTTCAACGAGGGCCCTGCCTGAAATAGGCTTGGAGAGATAAAAGTCCATTCCGGCCTCAGCGCATTCGTGTTGCGTTTCCTGAAAAGCGTGCGCAGTCATGGCCACAATGGGGATGCGCTCCTTTGAATTCTTCTCAAGCTCCCTGATCAGCCTCGTAGCGCTCAGACCGTCCAGTATAGGCATCTGCACATCCATCAGCACCAGGTCAAAGTTTCCATTCCTGAAAACATCAACGGCCTGTCTTCCATTTCCCACAGCCGTGACCAGGAAATGTTTGCGTTCCAGTGTTCTTTGGATAAGTTTCTGGTTAACCGTATTATCCTCTGCCAGAAGTATTTTCCTCAGTTCGGCGGGGGGCTCATCGGCTGGTTGAGATGTCACGGCCTGAGGCTTTGGCCCTTCTGTTACCTCCTCGGCGCCGGACAGTTCGGTAGAGGTGGTGAGGACAGCCAGAATATCCGAAAATCTGAAGGGTTTGGCTATAAAACGACTCACTCCCGCTTTCCTGGCTTCATCTATGGCGGCCAACTGAGACTGACCCGACATAAAGACAATCTTCATGCCTTCGACGTGGGGTAAATTTTTTAAGACGCTTAAGCCGTCCTTTCCGGGCATTTCATTGTCCAGGAACAGGTAATCAAAGGGTTTGTTTTGCGCCAGCGCCTCGGTGATTCGATCAGATGTTCCGAGGGGGTTGGTCTCCACGATAGGGTCGAAGCCTAAACTCTGGAGGTTGAGCTTCAGGACTTGAGCGCTTTTCTCGTTATCGTCGACAATGAGAATTCTATCTCCCTCAGCTAGGATTTGACAGTCTTCAGCTCCACCGGAATCGGAACATGAATCATCAAGAGGGAGTGTGAACTTAAAACAACTTCCCTTACCCAATTCACTCTCCACCCAAATTTTGCCGCCCATCAGCTCAACGAGAGACTTTGTGATGGCAAGCCCCAAACCGGTTCCGCCGTATTTTCGGGCAATGAATCCCTCAGCCTGATCAAAGGGGTTGAATATTGACTCCAGTTTCTCGGGCTCTATGCCGATTCCGGAATCGCAGACTTCAAAAAGAAATGTTGTGGGAGAGGTGTCGTGATCGATAGTCACCGTCAGGGCTATCTCTCCGTGAGACGTAAACTTTATGCTGTTGCCCAGCAGATTCAACAAAATCTGCCTTATCCTCAAGTCGTCTCCACCAACCTTGTCCGGCACATCGCACAAATAAAGAGTGACCAGCTCAACATTTTGTTCGGAAGCCCGCAGAGACATCGTTTCCATCACCGATTCCACCAGTGAGCGCAGAGAGAACACCCGACACTCTATCTGCATCTTGTGAGCTTCCATCTTGGAGAAATCCAGAATGTCGTTCAGGATACCCTGCAAAGACTCTGCCGACAACCTGGCGTTAAGTAAAAGATCCCTGTGGGGGATTTGAGCCTCGGAATCAAGTATTAAATCAAGAGTTCCCAGAACCGCATACATAGGCGTGCGTATTTCATGGCTCATTCGCATCAGGAACTCACTCTTGGAGACGCTGGCGGCCTCGGCATGCTCTTTAGCCTTTTTCAGCGCTTTCTCAATCTCCATGCGCATGGAATAGTCCGTGCTCATAAGAATAGCCCCGAGCAGTTCTCCAGAATCGTCATAATACGGAAAAGCGTGGTTATATACCCATAACTCGGCGCCATCCTTGCCGGTATATACCGTGACGGCCTTGTGCGCCTTTTCATCCTGGAGCACTGCCTTTACGGGGCAATCATCACATGGGGCGGATTCGCGTTTGAGCGCCTCATAACAGAACTTCCCATACGTTTGGCCTTCAACGGCCACTCCGAAGATTTCCCTGGAGGCGTCGTTGGCGAAAATTATTTGAAGATCTTTGGATACAATGAGTATCGAGTCGGTTATTGACGAAAGAACCTGTGCCTGCTGATAGAGCCTTTTCTGAGCCTGTTTTCTCTCGCGTGCTTCTTTTACCAGTTCATCATTGGCGGACGCCAGGGCCGCCGTTCGTTCCTGAACACGCGTTTCCAACTCATCGTGAGCGTATTTGAGTTGTTTGAACATCCGGGTCCTGAGTCTCATATTTCTCAGGACCAGGATGATCAACAGGATCACACTCAGGATAAAAAGAAAAAACCACGCCATCCAGACGCCGGACGAGGGAGCGCCCCCAAACACGGAACTCGGCACAAGCCTGAACACGGTCCAGTTCACACCGGTCAAAACGTCCGAAAAGAGATTTGCTTCACTGGATTCATTCAATGGTCCCCATTTGCGCGGGTCAACCATCATGTGTGGCGCCAAACGGTTTGACGAAACGCCGAACAACTGCTGGACGTGTTCGCCAATCAGCGCTGACGGCCCAACTATAAGAACACCGTCTTCATTGGTCAGTCCGTAAGGCGAGTCTTCGTCGATGGAGTCCGTATGGCGCACTTTCTCCGAGAGCAATTCAGTCGAAAGCTCCAGTATGATAAGACCCCGTTCCAAATTGTCATAGATAACCGCTTTTGAAACAAATATCCGGCAACCAGATTTCCGGCACTCGGTCTTTATTTTTGGATTGTCGGATTTCCTCGAAATTAATTCATCGAGACTTTCAGGAGAAATCCACTCCCGCAAATTGCCCACATTCGACTTTGCAAGCGCTTCGGATGTTTCCAGTTCATAATAGACACCGGACAAAAAAACGGGTTTACCTGAATCCCTCTGTGATTCAATGCGTTGATCAAGCTCCTGCTGAATCTGTGAAATGAGCGCAAAGAGCCCGTATTCTTTGGACATCCCCAAGGACACGGAATGGTAGTAGCTGGGAAATACGCTGGAATTTGCCAGTGAATCCAGGTCATTGAACCTTTGGGAGAGAAACTCGTCCAATATCTCTCCCTTGCTTTCTATATCCTGAACAAAAGAGCTTCTTGTCGTCTCAACCAGCAAGGTGGTTGTAGTATAGAGTTTTAGTATCAAATAGCCTGTAGTTATGATTAAAGCCGAAAAGACGATCACGATTGGCAGCCGGGCTCCCAAAAGACGTGTCGTTGGCATGTATGACAGGTTGGCACTTTTCATGGCGTCATGACTAACTTGTTTCGGAAGCCCCCTGGAGACCTGAATGTGAGAATTATGTCACCAACGGGCTATTCCTGTTATTTAACAATCTACAAATCAGGCTACATCAATATTAACGAAAAAGTTACCATAGAGCCACAAATTAATTTAAATCCGCAATCCCGAACCAGCCCGGGATCAGTTCTCGGGATTGACCTCAATAGTAATGTCCTAATTGTTCAGATAAAGACCTGAAATCACATCTTGATTATAACTTTCACGTTCTTGCCGTGACGGGCTTTTTCGAATGCTTCAACAGCCTCATCCAGCGGATAGGTCGCTGTTATCAACATACGTGGATCAACCAGCCCTGATTTCAGCAAACGCAACGCCGGGGCAAAACGCCCGCATCTTGAACCGACCACGCTAATCTCGTTTATGACCAAAGGGGCCGGGTTAAAGCTGAACTCACCATGATAGGTGCTTTTCAGAGCTATTGTTCCTCGAGGCTTGACGCATTCGATGGCGGTATTCCAACCCGATGGGCTACCGGACGCCTCCACCACCAGGTCGAATTTTTGTCCCAGTTTGTCAACATCTTCCAGTTTGACTGTAGCCGCCCCCTGTTTCTCGAACATTTCCAGCTTTTCACTATGCTTGCCAAGCGCTGTTATGGAACAGCCCGTAAGTCTGAGGACCATACTTACCAGCAAACCCAGACGCCCGTCACCGATGATGAGTGTTTGTGTGGCCGGCTCGACGTGAATCTGTTCCAGAATCTCGAGGGCGGCCGCAAGAGGCTCCACAAATACTGCAGCCTCATCGGATACGTTTTCGGGAACAACATGGAGGTTCGCCTCAGGCAGCGTTATGTATTCCGAGAATGCCCCATCCCTCATGAAAATCCCAAGGCAGGTTCTATTGTAACAGTGCCTTTCCAGACCCTTCAGACAAAATTCACAGTGTCCGCACCCGACGTTGATCTCCCCCACTACCCTCTTTCCCAATAATTGAGGGTTCGCTGATCTTTCAACCACCCCAACAAACTCGTGGCCTAAAACCCCTTTGAAGTTCATGTAACCTTTGACAATTTCAAGGTCCGTCATGCAAACGCCGCCAAGTGTGACACGAATCAAAGCGTCCTTTTCACCCATGGTCGGAAGCGACATTTCCCTGAGTTCCAGCTTTCCATCAAAAACAAGCGCTTTCACAATCATACCTTTCTCAAGCAAAATACATCTGACGGCAGCCAATAGATCAAAAAACGACCACACTCCTCCCGGCAAAACAGTAAAAGGTCTTTTTTACACACTGTAAAATATCCTGACACACCAAGCTGTATTACCTGCTTGCATAATCTTCAATCAAAAAGACGTTCCGGATTGAATTATCGCCTGAATACTGCCTGTCTTACTGTTCAGACTTTATGGCACGCTACTTGCTCTACTGATTCATGACCCAAAGCATTGCCTGATCTAATAATGAAACTTTTCTGCTTCCCCCCGGTGCGTTACCCAAGCCAGACGCATCGTCCGTCGTAGGGACGCCTCACCCAAGCGTCCCTACACTGCTTTTTTTTGCATCGCTCAACAATCCTTATGCTCATGTTGAATCTTTTATATTCCGCCACTCTCAGCACGATTCCTGAATACCCCTTTTTTCTGAACATTACGAGGCGGATATTTTTCCGTGACGTCGGCAATCGTGAAAATGACGGAACCGGATTGTCACATTGCCATGAATTTGTTATTGATAAACTCATCAACAAAAATTTTAGCACATATCAGAAACAAATCCGAAGTCACGACAAAGAGCGCCGGGATTTTTTGTCAGAACCACAGGGGATTTTTTTTATTTAGTTCCCGTTACTGTGATATGCTACTGATTTCCAGATACGAGGCAAGTTGGTCTTCGTGTCTGCCCGTCGGTCTCATTCAGGGATACAGAACTTGGAGCGCCCGCCGCCTGAATTGCCAGGGCGCCGGCTGTGTTTACCAAACATGGAATCTGACATTTCAATATGCAATCAAGTTTTCAGGAGGTCTCGCTAGATGAAAGACAAGCGCGTTTTTTTCAACCCCGTTCGCATGCTTAGTCCTAAACTGGACTCCGAAGCGATAAAACTGGAGGAATTGTATCAGCATCCGATATCGGAATCTTTTACTCTGGAAGAGGGTCTGCTGGTAATGCTGAGCAAACTGGTGGAAATGACCCGTCTGGTCAGAATTGGTTTTGAAGGCAGCAGTCAGGACGGGATCAAGAATTGTGAAGCGCTGGCGGATGAAGTTCATCAGCAGGAGAAACTCCTCACCGGAAATCTGGCCTGCACGATCACGGACTATCCTGACATGTGTCGCGCGGTTATACTATTTCCCGGACAACTGGAACGAATCGGCGATTATCTTGAGAGCATCCTCAATTGCTGCAAAATAATGACGCGTGAATCGATTCCTCTGAGCGACAAGAATATCTCGGAGATAGGTGAAACGCTGCAAACGGTTCAACAACTCTTGAGCGACCTCAGAGACATAATAATTGCGCCTAACAAGCATCTTATACAGCACGTGATCTCACAGTCCGAGGCGCTTGACCAGAAGTGCCAGGAGATGCAATTGAGCCATGTGGACAGGCTCCTGGAAGGGTCCACGGCGCCAAAGGCGTCTTCTCTCTATCTCGATATACTTGAATCCATACAGTCGATCAAACGCCACATAAAGGAAATGGCAAAAAGTATTCAGTCTATTTTACCGCAACAGGGTTAATAGTAGATTACGGTCTCAAGATGAACGACCACAGCGTAGATGAAATGAGCGATGGACACCCTAGGGGGCTTGAGGCCGGTAAAAGAATACTCTATGTGGCTGTTATTCTTAGCGCCCTTCTCATGGGCGCTAAGTTCTATGCCTATTTTATCACTGCCTCTTCAGCCATACTCTCCGATGCGCTGGAGTCCATAATAAACGTTGTAGCGGCCGCCTTCGCTCTCGGGAGCGTCATTCTCTCCGCAAAACCCCCCGATTCATCACACCCATACGGACACGGGAAGATCGAATATTTTTCTGCCGGCTTTGAGGGCGCGATGATAATACTGGCAGCAGTTTCCATATTTCATCAGGGCCTTCAGAAAATTCTGAATCCTCAGGAATTGCCGAGTCTGGACATCGGAATCGGCCTGCTGGTAATAGTCAGCGCCATGAACGCCGCTCTGGGTTATTCTCTGATACGGATCGGCGGCAAGATAAGATCCGATGCCGTCTTTGCCCATGGCAAGCACATTATAACCGACGTTTATACTTCGACGGGGGTAATCCTCGGTTTGCTGGTAGTCATGATCACCGGACAGTGGTTCATTGACGGACTGATAGCTTGTCTGGTCGGCGTCAACATTGTCATTTCGGGGCTATTCCTGGTAAAGAGGGCCTTCAGCGGTCTTATGCACGAAGCCGACAGTTTGCTACTTCAAGAAATCTGTGATGTCCTCACCAGACACAGGAAAGACGTGTGGATAGACATGCACCAGTTGAGGGCATGGCGATCCGGACAGAGGGTGTTCATAGACTTTCACCTGATATTGCCGAGGGACGTAAGTCTGGAGAGAGCGCATGGCGAGGTCAAAGAACTCGAGATATTCTTTAAACGCAGATTCGGTAAAGAAACGGAAATCTTCGTTCATCTCGACCCATGTGAAGACCCCGAATGCGTCGTCTGCTCAAACGATCCCTGCGGAATCAGAAAAGACCGTAACAATCACAAAAACCTCTGGAGCCTGGACTCGACAACACCCCGTTGAAGTCAATCAAGGTCATGCACGCCCAAAATCATCTTCATATCGTTCTATGTCGTCTTCTCCGAAATAGTCTCCGGTCTGAATTTCCACAAATACGACAGGAGCGTCCGATCTGTTGGTCATTCGGTGTCTCGTCCCTACCGGAATATCCACCGAGGCGCCTGGCGAGAGTTCCACTTCCCTTGAATCCAGAGTCACTACCCCCTTGCCACTAACGACCATCCAATGCTCCGACCTTCTCTTGTGACTCTGCAAACTCAGTCTCTTCCCCGGATAGACTACAATCCTCTTCACCTTGTGGTCGTCGAGATCTGAAAGCACAACGTAATAGCCCCAAGGACGGTGATCTTCCTTCTGTAAGCGCTTCAGAAGTTCTTTTCCGGACTTGACCATGGCATCGGCTACCAGAATACTCCAATCGGAACTTTGTTCTCCCGGCAGGTCAATCATCGGGCCTGGAACCGGCTTGTCTGACTGGCCCTTTGCCCCAATCCAGAAGTAGTTTCGTGAAGTGGCGAGCGCAGTGTAAACACCGGCATCCATTTTATAGAGGTCCCAGTCCAATACCGTGATCATCGGCGTCGGACTGATTTCCGAAAGAAGCGCGGGAGTCACTCCACATAAATTATATACCAGCCCGTATTCATCGGCGCTTCCGAGAAATGACGCCACCTCGTACAGATGTGACATGGTAACCGACTGACTACTGGAAGCCTCATGGGTTGATGAAATCACCCCGCCAAGATCAACCAGGACGACCTCCCACCCGCAACTGGACATGTGTCGAACGACATTTTCGACGAACCCATCCCCAAAATAGAATGGTCGCCATTCTGAAGCGCATCGTTTCGGGTCTAACAAGGCTACTCTCATGCGACATGCACCACGCTATTTCTTTGTTAGATGTTGTTTTGGGGTTTCACGCCGTGGTTGCGATCTCAGATACCTTTTCCCATAACTCGTTCGTCATGCAGAACTCTCTGCTGCATGCCTCTACCAATCTGATATGTTAGATCGAATTCTCTCCAGAATGCCTGATCTTTTTCTTTCCAGCCGGGTCCAAAGCGTTGATCGAAGAATTCTCCAAGCCTCTCAAACAGGACCTTCCACGGTGGTTCACCCTGCTCGTGCGCCTTGAATATTTCGCCAAGCAATTCTTCAAGTTCAGGCAGAGTTTCCTTCGGAAGATAGGCTATTGCCCCTTTTCTGATGGCTGTCAGAAGTGTCTCAGGATTCATTGCATGTGCGGTGAGCATCACGGTAGGAAAATTTCGGGCGACTGATTCTTCCAGCAGCTTCAACCCGTTTACCCCCATAATGTCAAGGATTACCAAATCATATCGCTCTGTTTTGATTTTCTGGGAACCGCTGCTGTAGTCCCTGGCAGTGTCGAGTTTGGAACCTTCAAGAATGTCCTCTATAGATTCCAGAATGTCCACTTCATCATCCACAGCCAGAATTGACTTACCCGCCAAATATGATTTTTCGAGCATGTTAGTCACTCCCGAATTTGATATGACTCGTACCGTAGTTTCGAAAATAGAATTATTCAAGACCTTTTGTCAACTGCGGATTTTTTGGTCCAAAACCCATATGCGCCATCACGGAAAAATCTGATCTTTTTTCTCTACTGTGAACCATTCCAAAAAAATTGGATTGGGCCCCGCCTTTGCGTGTTTTAATGTTTCTGGACGCAAGCGCACTGATTCGAGCGACACTGATTCGGGGTTCATTTTGAGCGTTATGCAAATTTCATCCTTGTCTGAACGTTTGCCACTATTGAACACTCGACTGAATGTTTAGATGTCATTTTACCCGCGCGCTTAAATGCCATTTGCTCCTGTAATTACAAGGCTATAAGCAAAGTAGAAGAATGAGGGAGGGCTGTTGGTTGACGTTATTTTTCGCAGTTGGAGTTCATATTTTCAGCTTCAAGTTCATCATGTTGAACTGGTTGGTCATGTTTCACTTGACTCCGATGCAATGGGACTGTAATTTGGTGAAATAAATATATTGGCAACTGAAAGGGGATTGCAACCTGACAACATAGCAAAAACCAGCGAGGAGGTTGACGTGAAAGTAGAAAGAATGGCACTATTAGTCACCGTCTGCTTGATCAGCTTGGGCTTGGTAGTCGGAACGGCCGTCGCACAGGCTCCGTCTCTCGACAAATGGAAGCCAGCCTTTGATCCTTCAGGGGCCAAGTACAAATGTGTAGTATCAAACGTCTCTCATCCGGTCCTTAAAGGTGTTTACACGGGATTTGCGATTCGCGATGAACTGTGGAAACGCACAAACGGGCAGATCTACATTGATTTCAAACCATTTTCCATGCTCGGCGGCGAGGTAGAGGTTCTCAATCAGCTTCAGATGGGAGCCATTCAGGGTATGGGATGCAGTTCAGTCGCAGCCACAAACCTTGGACCGAGATTCGGGCTCGTCAATCTTCCATTCCTAATTGATTCCTTTGACAAACTTGATAAATTCGCAACCAGTGGTCAGCTTTTTGAGCATTTCATGAACGCCATGGACCACCAGGGGATTATCGGCCTGGACATCACCGGTTACGGTAACTATGGCTGGGCTACCACAATACCTGTTAGAAACCTGGAAGATGCAAAAAAGATCAAATTCAGAACGGCGGAAGCCGCAGTGAATCAGTTGCTCTACCAGGCGTGGGGATTCAATCCTGTCGCCATGCCTTGGCCGGATGTCCCGGTGGCGCTGAAACAGGGAGTCATCACAGGACTGGATCACACCCCCTCAGTTTGCAACATTACCAAAAAATTTGAGGACGCAAAACATTTCACCTATGTAAATTATGCCCAGGGACTTTTCATCTGGATATTCAACAAAGCGTGGTTCAATTCTTTGCCGGCCGACCTTCAGAAGACTTTCAAAGAAGTAGTGCGTGATGTCTGCACACAAATCAGAAAGGAAACGGTCCTGCAGGAAACCGAACAGATAGACTTGGCTAAAAAGTCCGGAGTTGAGTTTATCAGCCTTTCTAAAGATGAAATTGACACCCTGAGGAAACTTGGAGATAGCGTTCACAAGAAATACGCCGATGAAATCAACAAACTTTTTCCTGGAGACAAGTATCGCCCTGTCAATTTCCTTGAGGAAGTATACGGTTTCATAGGATACAAGCCGTAAAGTTACCCAACACGCCATGAGGGGATATTTTTTTATCCCCTTTTTGGCTTGTTGTTAAACCTCTAGAAAATCATTAAGTAGTATTTTACAATTTTTTGTGTGAGTGGCCGTGGCATTCCTGAAAAGTCCGCAACACGGCCGAATGCGCAGGTCACAACCCGGTTAGCCCTCAAGTTCATTTGGTCTTTCAGGTGAGTTTGCCGCACTGTTGCCCGGGTTCATTGAATGACGTCGCCCAGCATCCTGTACAGCCGGATGAAAAAAATTTATTCATTCTCTGAGGAATTGGCCAATGATCGGAAAAATCCTGAACGTGATAGACAAAATCCTTACTTTTTTTGAGGAATGGACGCTTTTCCTAACCGTGACAGCGGCCTTGCTGGCCCTGTTCATAAACGTTATTCTACGTTACGGATTTAACTACACTCTCGCCTGGTCAGAGGAACTGGTCCGGGAAGTAATAATTTACACTACCTTCATTGGCCTGGGGGTGGCTATCAAGAACAAATCGATGATAAAAATCGACGCTGTGGTCCAGCTTGTGCCGATCCTCAAAACTCCTCTCAACTATTTCAGTAATTTAGTCACCATGATCTTCGGATTGATGATGATCTATTACGGATGGAAAATGGCTGCGCTACAGGTCATGACAAATCAGAAAACTATTATACTTCAGATCCCCCTGGTTTATCTTTATGCGATTATTCCTGTCATGGGGACAACGATTCTACTCAGGACAATTCAGGTCATGTATCAGGATATAACAGAGGGGCGTGCGGCTAAGTCATGAGCCGTAAGAAGACGCCCACTGATTTTATGAATCTGCCCGGTTCGTTCAAACGCAAGATGTTCATTTATTTTTAGGAGCCACCACTATGGAGTCGAGCCACATAGTCATCCTTATGATTCTTCTCGGTCTAATGGCAGCCTACGTGCCGGTTTTCATGTGTCTGTTTTTCACGGCGGTCATCGGTTTTATGCTCTACACCGAACTTCCTTTGCTCCTGCTTACTCAGACCCTTTTCAGGAGCATGGACAATTTTTCCCTCGTGGTGGTGCTGTTCTTCATCCTCTGTGGAAACATAATGACAACCGGCACGATAGTGGCCCGTCTTATAAAAATGGCTAATGCCCTGGTGAGTTGGCTTCCTGGTGGACTGGGCATGGCGGGAGTAATAGCGTGCGCTCTTTTTGGAGCTATATCGGGCTCCACAGTGGCTACAGTCGTGGCTCTGGGCGGATTCATGATCCCGGCTTTGATAGAAAAAGGCTACCCCAAAAACTACACCGTAGGATTGATGACCACCTCCGGTAACCTTGGGGTTATTATTCCCCCGAGTATCTCCATGATACTGTACTGCATGATCAGCAACGTTTCTCTCGAAGGACTTTTCCTGACGGGATACGTGCCTGGAATACTTATCACTCTCCTCATATGCGTTTACACTTACGTCATTTTTCGAAAAGACAAAAACATCGTGGTGACCCCGATACAGAGCTTTAGTGAGTTTTTAGGAATATTCAAGGAAGGTTTCTGGTCCTTGATGTTGCCGGTGATCATCTTCGTAGGAATTTTCTCGGGCATGTTTACGGCTAATGAAGCCGCTGTCGTAGCCTGCGTGTATGCGGCAATAGTTGAACTTTTCATTCATAAATCCATGAATTTTAGTCAACTAAAGAAGGTAACCATTTCGTCCGCTGTCACATCGGCGACCCTGTTGATTATTGTGGCCGGGGCGAGTTGTTTCGGGCGTTTACTAACACTTGAGAACATTCCGCCAAAGATAACTGAGGCCGTATTATCCACCATACAGTCCCCAGTCGTATTCTTGATCGTGATGAACATCCTTCTGCTGCTTGTAGGCATGTTCATGGACATAATATCGGCGACACTGATTCTTGGTCCGGTTTTTCTGCCCATGCTGAGCGCTTTCAACATAGATCCATTGCATTTCGGATTATTGATGACGGTAAACCTTGCCATCGGTTATTGCACCCCACCTGTGGGAGTCAGTTTATACATAACCGGATCCATGGTGAACAAGGATTTGGTCTGGGTGACCAAGGCATGTTTGCCCTTCATGATCATACAGATCGGGGTGCTGTTATTGATGACCTATATGCCTGAAGTAGTGCTTTGGCTGCCCAGGATGATGGGATATGTTCAGTGACATGGTAAGAGTTGCTGTGACAAATTGATCTGTTTGATTGTAGCCTTTCCCTCGCAAACCAGGGGTGAGGCTACTTTGGTTTTATGCCAAACCGCAGGCGCCTGAACTTCATGTGGTCCTCTGCCGCTGCACGGTAACCGACCCTAATCATCATGATATTTTCCGGCCTTAACGCTATGGTCGGTTCCCTGGTGTAAACTTCACGAAAACCAAAAAGTCCATATAGTTGTTTAACCATGCTGCATTCTCGAAGTGTTTTGTAAAATCAGCGACGTTTAAACGATGTAAAGGTCTAGCGTCGCCCAACAGTATAATTACAAGAGCCTGCCCCACAATCCGGGGCCTGATGAATGATCCGCCAGGAATGCTCGAAGACGAGCTGCGTCAGGTTGTGGCCCGGCTATCGTCGATGGATCATTTGTTTGTAGCGAACGCTTCGTCTGTTTTTGCGCAACTTGTGGTGACGTCCTCAGGGGACTGCGCAAAGTTTTTGAAATGATAGGGATAGGAACTACAAGCCGGTAGTTTAGGCTTTCGTTTTCTATGTCGAAAAGTTGACACAAGGAGGAGTATGTATGTGGCTCGGAATGGGAAGCACTGAGATGGCGGTGGTGTATGTGCTGTGCATTCTTGCGGCGTTATGGTGCACGGCCTACGGAGTGTTCTTCTGGAAATCTGAGGGTAAACCTATAAACACGGCAGATGCGGTTGATTGGGACCGTGAAGAACGTGAACTGGGCAAGGGGGCGTAACCGGATTCAGCCTCAGAAAGTATGGAATCAGTCTCACGTTTTTTTGAGCAAGAAGCACAACCAATCGTTAGATTTGTCCTAGGAGGACCCATAATGTTCGTGAAGATCGCTCTGACGGCAATATACATTGCCATAACGCTCTATCTCGGTTACCGGGGCTGGAAGGAAACAACAGTCGCCAAGGATTATCTGATAGCGGGGCGCAGCATGGGAGGGTTCGTCATGGCCCTTTCCTACGGCGCCACATTCATCAGCACGTCTGCCATCATAGGTTTTGGAGGGGCTGCAGCTCTCTTCGGCTTCTCCTTGCTTTGGTTGACCTTCCTTAACATCTTCGTTGGAATATTTCTGGCGTTCGTCTTCTTTGGCAGCAGAGTCCGACGCATGGGTATTGCTCTGGATGCGCACACATTTCCAGAGCTGATTGGAAGGCGCTATCAGTCAAGGTTCCTCCAGGGCTTCTCTGGGCTGGTAATATTCCTGTTCCTTCCAATCTACGCCGGCGCGGTCCTCATCGCTTTGGCCCGACTGGTGGAAGTATACCTTGGAATAAACTATCATGTCGCCCTTCTGGGTTGTTCGTTCCTGGTGGCAGCCTACGTGTTGACCGGCGGCATCAAGGCGGTTATGTACACCGACGCTTTCCAGGGCTGCGTCATGTTCATCGTCATGGCCGTATTCCTGGTATCGACCTACTACATGTGCGGTGGGTTCATCGACGCCCACAAGACTCTGACCGACATGGTGCAGTACTACCCTGAGAACCTAAAGAAGGGAGGAATGATCGGATGGACCCAGGGGGCCGCGTTTGGCACGCCACTGTGGTTGACCATCTACACCACCATAGTCTTGGGAGTCGGAATCGGGGTGCTTGCGCAACCACAGTTGGCGGTCCGTTTCATGACTGTCAAGTCCGAAGCCCAGCTTAACCGTGGCGTCATCTACGGTGGAATCTTCATTCTCTGCATGACGGGAGTCGCCTTCGTGGTCGGGGCGCTCTCCAACGTAGTATTCTTCAAGGAATATGGAATAGTCGAAAAGGTTGTTGACGGCGTAACCAAGAAAATTCCCCAGATTTCAGTTGCAGTGGCAGGCGGTAACATCGACAAGATCATGCCAATCTATATCGAACGCATGTTCCCCGACTGGTTCAGCACGCTGTTTCTCTTGGCGATGTTTGCAGCGGCCATGTCAACACTGAGCGCTCAGTACCATGCCGGTGGAACATCTTTCGGCAGGGACATCTATGAGAAGTTCCTCAGGGGAAAAGGCGACACTCTCCTTGTTACACGCATAGGTGTGGCTGCAACAATCATATTGACCGCCGTTTGGGGACTCGCCCTGCCGGAGAGTATCGTGGCCCTTGCCACGGCATTCTTTTTCGGATTATGTTCATCTTCCTTCCTGCCCGTATTCGTGCTGGGCATTTATTGGCGAGGCGTGACCTGGGCAGGGGCTTGCGCCAGCATGATCGGCGGCTTCACCATCAGCACGCTTTACGCTCTGTTCATACATCAAAAAGAAGCTGTGGCTGTCGGTCTATGCAAGAAACTGTTCGCTGTTGACACTCTCGTTTCCTCTTACGCTCCTATGAGCACAATGTGGAAACTCCAGTTCGTGGATCAGAACGTCATCGCTCTCCCGATAAGCTTCCTCATAGCCGTGGTCGTCAGTCTCATGACCAAGAAGATTGACGAAAAACACCTGAACCGCTGCTGGAAGAACTTCTAAATAGTCCCACCCCGCACAGAGGCTCGAAAAACTGGTTCGGGCCTCTCTCCATAATTTTGCATGTCATTACATTGGTGGTGGCGGAAGAAAACAACAGGTACAGCCTAATATTGTTATTGACTCTACTTATGGCTCACCAC
Organism: uncultured Syntrophaceae bacterium; assembly: GCA_964628605.1. Lineage (GTDB taxonomy): Bacteria > Desulfobacterota > Desulfomonilia > Desulfomonilales > Desulfomonilaceae > CAITZA01. The sequence continues at coordinate 10,548 of CAZVOU010000180.1, read as the reverse complement.
TTTTTGGCCTTCCACCATTGTTCATTATTCCTTTGACACCTTCATCTGAAAGCGCGGCACATAACCGGTTTTTCGTCTAACCAATTGTAATCTGGAGGTAGCATGAAAACCCTGGTTCTTGTCTTCCTCAATCTGAGCATCCTCGGATTGCTGTTTTACCTGCTGCGCAAGCCTGGGCTCCTCACCTATTACCAGGATGGTCTCTTTTGGCTGACCTGGCTTTCAGTAGCTGTCATAACCCTGATGGACGAACTCACCAGTGTGTTTTACGCTCCTGCTGAGGCTTACAGGTTAGGCCTAACGTATTCTTCCCACCCGAAAGAACTGGTGTAGGGTGGTCCAGCCCAATCTGTTGAAACGATCCACCAGAAAGAGGAACAGGCAGGCTGTCTGCAGAGCGTCGCCCAAGGCGGCATGACTTGGGAACAGTGGAATGCCGCATGTGGAGGACAGTTCCGTCAGGTTCAACGATCTTATCCTGGGCAGGTCCTGAACACGTTTTTTCTGCTTTGGTTTCCACAAGTATCTTGCCAGGGCCATTGTATCCAGACAGGGGTTGCTGAGCTTTCCTCCCATGATTCTCTGACTTGTCTTATCAAGGAAGGAGAAGTCAAGCTCGGGTAAATGGCCTACCAGAACCGATCCTGCGCAATAATCAAAAAAACCGGGTAGGATAGTTTCAGGCTCCGGCGCTTTCATAATCTGCTGCGGTGTGATCCTGTGGACGAACGTGCCTTCACCCGCAAGGCGACTCCTTGTGCGCAACAAAGAATGAAACGTGTCATCCAGACAAATTTTCATTCCACGTATTCTGACGGCGGCAATCGACACTATTTCGTCTCGCCGTGTATCCAGACCTGTCAATTCCGTGTCGAACACCACAAAGTCGTATGACTGGATCGGGAGGCTTGAGTCGAATTTGTGGAACAGACTTTCGTTGGAAAGCAAGGAAGGATGTTTGCTCCTGGAAAGCCGGGGAATGAATCTGCCCAACCAGAACAAATGATTGTTCCTCAAATTTCTGTTCGGATTTTTGCCATATAGTTCTGCATACGATTGATAATTCCGAAAGCGCCCTTGAGGGTCTGTTTTTCGAGGTCGGACAAATCAGCGGGATCCACGAAATTATCCGGCTCCTGTCCCTGCTGAATCATGTGCAACTGGTGGACGAGACGAAGTTGCATCAGGAATTCGTAAGCGGATAGGACTTCGTTACAAAGCTCGGTATCGAAAGAGGGTTCCTCGGAAAGCGCCTTTAGACGGGCAGTGGTATTGGTCTCCCTGATTCCGCATTTGAGAGCCGTGGCTCTGGCAAAATCCACCACAGGAACCAGACCTCTCATTTTAATGTCCAGACGATTCCTGTGTTCTTCATCACGCTCCACAATGAAGTTTCTCAGAAAGGAGAGCGGTGGTTTTATGATGAGTGAGTCTTTTGAGAGATGATTGATGAAGAACCTGTTTTTGGCCGCCTGATCCATAACGTAATCCCTCAGACGCTCAGTAAGAGTCTCATCCCCAAAACCACAACGAAAATCCAGAAAAATCTTTGCGTTGAGCATGACGTACTGGTCTGCGGTAGACATCCATTCATTGAAATAACCAGTCCATACCGAAAACGGCTTTCTCCACACGCTCTTTGAAGCCATGTATCCGCCCTTACATAGCGGGAAACCGCATTCCACAAGATGAGGCGTGATCTGGTTACCCAGGGAGCGAAAATATAGCTTCGCCGCCTTGGTCGTCTCCCATGAAGGGCCCGGATCTTCGTAAATGATCGCATTGTCCTGGTCTGTCCGGAGAGTCTGTTCCATTCTCCCTTCGCTACCCATCACCATCCAAGCGAATGGGACGGGAGGCTGACCCAACTCTTCCTGCAAAAGGGCTAGAATCCGCCCGATGAGGTGATCATTCAGAATTGACACTATCCTGGTGATGTCATGGGCTTTGGCCCCTACTTCGACCAGATTTCGAATCAGCTGGGGAACCCGTTTCCCAAGGCCGTAGAGAGATTCTATGCGCGTCTGGCGATCAATCTCCTCCATAAGGAACAGTGGTGAAATTTCCTGAGATGCAAGGATATCAAGGGCCGATATAACTCCGACTGTCTCGCTGCCCTTTTTCACCACCAAATGGTGGATATCGTTTTTCAGCATTCTCATCACTGCGTCCAGACATGAATCCGCCGCATCCATAAATATTACGGGGCGCGACATGATTGCGGCCACAGGCTGGTCGTAGTCTAATCGCTCAGCGACTACCCTGGTTCGCAAATCCCGGTCAGAGATTATCCCTACAATGCTGTTCCCCGAATCCTTGACGAGCAGCACATCCACGTCAGAGATGGTCATCAATCTTGCGGCGCAGTTAATTGTCTCTGAATCGTCAATTACTATCGGGTCCCTTCTCACCGTGTCACCGACACAGGCGCATGCGAGCCTGAATTCATCAGACAGGCTGTCACGCAGAACCTCTGACCGCAACTGACAGTATGTTTGTCCCACCAGGTTTCGAGAGAGGCCCCTGTAATACTGCTCGGCAAACGTTGGGTTTTCCTTCGCAAACTCAAGGAATCGTCCCTTGTCAATCAGGAAGCAGAAAGTGTCCTCTACTGCCTCTACGCTGTGTGAGGCTTTCGATCCTGTCAGGATGGAGTCTACTCCGACCAGGCCCCCTTCGCCGCGTAAATCAGAGAGAACCTGTTGATCTGCGGAGTCCTGCCTGTATAACTTGAGAGCCCCTCTTTCCACCAGAAGAAGACGATCCGGTGAACTGACACCCTGTTGCAGTATGACCGTTCCTTTTGGATAGAAACCGAGCAAAGAGCTTCTTGTAAGTTTTTCGAGGGCTTCACTATCATAACAACTGAAAAACCACAGTTTCTGAAGGAATTCCAGAAGGACCCGGGCGCCGTCATTGTATTCGCTGGTAAGTTCCGACATAGCGCTATTTCACCAACCCGTTAGAACTAATTGTTGAACAAAAAGCAGAACGAATAATAACCGCATGACGCACTAGAACTGACCGGAGACGCCAACCTGACCTGAATAAACATACACGTCGCAGACAGGCTATTTCTCGATTATTGTGGACTGGTTTAAGCCTACCTGTTCGTCAAATTTTTGCCAGAATTCTTTCTCGGACTGTCTCCAGTCCGGGCCAAAGGCGCTTCCAAAATGACCGGAGAGCCTCTCAAACACTTTTGCCCACGCAGATTGATAGCTCAATTCGATGACATCTTCCAAAAAAGGAATCATACTTCCCAGCTTATCCTTTGGGAGGTAGGCCCGAGCGCCAAGCTGAATTGATTTTTTCAAGGATTCGGCGCTGATGGCATGGGCAGTCAGCATTACTACCGGGATATTTTTTTTGACGGCGATCTCAAGAAGTTCAAATCCCCTGACACCCATGATATCGAGTATGGCGAGATCGTAAGTCGATGCGTCCAACTTTTCCACTGCGGCATCATACGTGGTCGCAGTGTCCAGTTCCACGCCATATTCCTCGAGTTCCTCGTCTATCAGTTCCAGGACGTCCGTTTCATCATCAACCGCAAGAATCTGTTTTCCTTTGAGAATGGTCTTTTTCATGTGGGGTTCACCTGTTCCTGAAATGCCGGTCAAATATACAGAAGCAGCAAATCTGTTGTGTCGTCAAGGTAAAAAGAGTGATCTTTCATTGAATGGCGGTATGCTTAACCGACCATGACGGGAAATGGCCGGTTTCAGAAAATATGCTCCAAAAACCAACTAGACTTGTCCGAAAGATTGCGCGATATTGAGTGGGTCTATTGGCGTTATTCATGCGCCGACCAAGGATGTTGTCCGCCCGTGAGGGCTTTATTGCCGGTGTCACATTTACAAATGGCTTCCTGGAAGTCCAAAAGTGGTTGGCTTTCACGATCAGTCCCACCCCGATCGAGGGAGTTGTTGACACACTATCGTTTCCACCTCCGTTTAAATGTCCATCCGTATTCATTCAAGTGTCTAATGAAATATCAAGGAGTAAAAGATGCTTAAGGGAATGTGTAATCTATTTGCCGTAGGGAAACGCTTGCCTATCGTTAAGACGAGTTTGAGCGTCCTCTTGTTTTGTCTGATCCTGATTGCTTCATTGACGGCGCCGGCTTTCGCTCAAGATCAGGCTGCGCCCAAGGATGGGACGTTCGAATATTACAAGAGCCTGGCGGAAAAAGGCAACGCTGAGGCGCAGATGAAATTGGGTGAGTTATATAAATCGGGCAAAGAAGTGGCCCAAAATGTGGCGGAATCGGCCAAGTGGTATCGTAAAGCCGCTGAACAAGGCATGAAGGACGCTCAATTCAAACTTGGTGAACTCCTTTTTGAGGGTAAGGGAATTGCGCAGGACGCTAAAGAAGCGGCGGACTGGCTGGAAAAAGCTGCTAGTCAGGGACATCAGGCGGCCAAGGACAAGCTCTCCGAAATTAAGTCAAAGACCCAGGACAGCCTGAAAGATCTCAACAAAGCCCTGGACCTCATCAGGTAACTTTTAAGTGGCATTCGCCGGACGCTTAATCGGCTTTCCAGGCCGGGGACAATTGTGAAATCTGTTCAAGACCCTTCGAACTTTACAAAGAGTTGATCATTTTGGCTTTATGCCAAACCGCAAGTGTCTGAACTTCATGTGGTCCTCGGCCGACACACGGGAACCGACCCTGATCATCATGATATTTTCCGGTCTCAACGCTATGTTCGGTTCATTGGTGTAAACTTCACGGAAACCAAACCGTCCGTATAGTTGCTTCATCATGTTGCGGTATTGCCCTGCCGTCAGGTTCTTGCCTTCAAGATCCCAATGCCATGAATAACCACACATATATGTGATTTTATCCTCGAAAAAGTCATCGTTCATGGTCTGTTGGATGAGCAAATGGGCCAGGTTAAGTCCACGAAAATTTCGGGATATTTCCAGAGCGGCAAGTTCATACATCAGCTTGCCGAGAAGAATCCACCTGTCATTAGGTTCAGGATATGACCCGATGCAGTAACCTATAACTATGTTGGGTTCCCTGATGGCTACGGACACCCTGGAGTCGTCACGGAGAGCATATTTCTCAAATGAATCCATTTTCTTCACTATAGAGGAATAGTGAGAGAACGTCCCCAGCCCGTCATCCATCTGCAGGTCCTGAAAGAATAGCGGATCACATTTTGACCGTATGACTATTCGCCCGACGTCTGACTCAATTGTAAAATCAGGGTCTCCAGGGTCACCACTTTGTGAATTGGACAAAGTGTCGTTCAAAAATCGCTCCAGTCGGCTGCCAGATTGCGAACCATTATTATCAGATCGTGATAATGGCCTTTTTTGTCCTTGATGTAGTCCTTCAGCACACCCTCGTGGATGAAGTCCAGCTTGACGGCGGCATTGATGGCAGCGTCTTCCACTCCGGACACGAACTCGGCAAAAAGCTTCTCCAGTCCCATGTCCATGGCAGTCTTGATGCAGTCGAGAATCATCCAGCTCCCAAGTCTCTGTGAACGATAGTCCGGGTGTACCATCACTCGCAGGTGGGCCACATGGAGGATGCACGGAGCAAGGTGGAGATGCAGCCGAACATTTGCGATGATCTTTCCGTCGTCTTCCCTCAGGGCGATGATCGGCAAAACCCTTGTATAGTCCAGCTTCTGCAACCATTTGTGTAACGTCTCAGGCTCATCCAGCTTGTCACGAAGAAACCATTGTTCATCCTTAGGTATTTCAGAATAAAAACGGTTCAGCGCTTCCTCATCCGACGGCGTCACAGGACGAAGCAAAACAGAAGTGCCGTCTTTGGTGACTATGGTTTTTGGATAATCCGTCAACATTTTATCATCTCCTTAACACTTCCCCGTATTAACTGCAGGAAGACACACTTGCGGAAAAAGCCTGCAGACGCTATTCCCACCTACGGTCTTATATTCACCCTAAAATTCTCAGTCTTTACAGATTCCTTCTCCCAACTTCTGGAATACCGAAATTCAATCTCGCAAACTCCTGATTTTAGAGCAATGAATGTGAAACGCTCCTTCACGGGCGCGCCCAGAAGTTTTCCCGGCGCTGGCTCGACCATTCTGGATTTTAGCGACAGACAGTCCGATTGAAAAACAGGATTCCAGGAGTATCCAGTCGATGGGTTAGTCTCCAGTTCTATATCGAATGTGTGCCCGACAGTCACATTCAGGGCGGGCCCAGCCAATGCGGAAGAGCAACCACAGGCGCACATCATCAGGAACAAAAATGCAGTGCAGAAAAAATGTCTCATGGGCAAAACACCATCGGACAAACTTTAAACATTTAATAACTTCAACAGTTCAGCGTTTTCCATGGGATCAACCAGGGGTGTTGATAACAGAAAATGTCTTGTCCCCTTGCTGAATTTTCTGATCCGTCTAATTAATGCATCAGTCTATAACAACACGAAGATTTTATTAAAAGATATTTTGGCACTGGATTCATTTCTTTTCCCCGCCACATTAAAAAAGCCGACACCCGGAGATGTTTCTCCGAGAGTCGGCTTTATGTGGCGATCAACCGCAGTTATCGCAGCCTTCTGCCCTGATGGCAGGCCTAGCTGTTCATAATCGCGTCTATTTCCTTCTGATCGCAATCCATCACATACGGAATGCCTGAAACACTGGCTGATTCTCTAGTGAGAGCAACGATGTCATTACGATCAATGTATGGCAGAGCGAATTTTCTTGCGCCGGCCATCAACTGCTGGAGTCCCTGTTTCAAACGATCTATGTAGGAGTAGACACCGATGGCGCCTGCAGGCAGGTTTTTGAAATCATCGCCAAAACGCTCTTTTAGCTGGCTGGCTACCGCAAACAGTCCCATGTAGCCGTCTTCAGCCGTGGCGCCTTCTGATTCCATCTTTTCAGCAGTGGTCCTGCCGTTTGTTTTGCCGACCATCGCCGCTGTAAGCAGAGCGCGCCCGAGGCATATAGCCTTGACGTATGGAGCGCCAAGAGCCAACGCCTTGAAGAGATGATCTTCAAGCGAAAGCCCACCGGCTATGGCCATAGGCGGAATATAGGCGCCCTTGGCTTTCAGTTTCTCACACATGTCATACATCATGCACTCGAGATATACTGTAGGAATACCCCACTCGTTCATCATTCTCCAGGGGCTCATGCCCGTGCCGCCGCCTGCGCCGTCTATAGTCAGAAGATCAATCTTTGCGTTGGAGGCAAACTTGATGGCTCTGGCCAAATCCACAGGTCTGTAAGCTCCCGTCTTGAGGGTCACATACTTGGCGCCTATCTTGCGCAAACGTTCGACTGCGCTGTAGAAACCGTCTTCGGTCACCATGCCCAAACGGGAATGTCTCTCGAATTCGGAGATGCCGCCCTTTTCAAACGCGCGTTTTGCGCTATCCTGTGTGGGATCGGGAAGAACTATGTAACCGCGGTTTTTCAACTGAAGCGCTCTCTCCATGGTGGAAAGCTTCACTTCTCCGCCGATGTCCTTGGCGCCCTGTCCCCATTTCAATTCGAAAATCTCTATTCCGAGCTTCTCAATGGCATACTCCGGAACGCCCAGCTTGGTGTCCTCTACGTTAGCCTGAACGATGACGCCACCCTTGCCTTCGTACCATTTGTTGAAAGCGTTTATACGCCTTTCCATCTCGGGGGATCTGACAATTCGGCCATCCTTGAATTCGGCCTGGCTATCCATGCCGCAGATGTTCTCGCCCGCCACTACCATAACGCCGGATATGGCCGCGCCAACCGCTATCTCTTCCCAGTTCACCTTCGCTATATGGGTCGAGCCCACAGCGCCGGTAAACACCGGAAAATCCATCTTGATGCCGCCGTTCGCTCCCACTGCCGTCGAACAATCAACCGCCGGGAAGGTCGCCAAATCTGAATCAGCCTCTACACCCACCGCCCCAACACAGGTTCCCTGTATGTTGAAATGAGAAAAATCAACAGGGTAATCCTTGTCAGCGCCTGCGGTTATCTTCCCAAAGGGCTGAGGATAAAGGGTTTCTCGTCCTCGCAACGCTGAGCGTCCGATCTCGCAAGGACCGGGACAGCCATCAAGACATGTGACACATATTCCTGATATTGGAGCCGGCTCCACCCTGGTTTTGGTTTTTGTCGCAGCGCTTCGATTAGGTTTGCTGTAGGACATATCTTTCCTCCATTAACTCATGTCCAGAGATAACTATGCGTAGCGATGTCGGCTAGCATGTATTGATTATTTTTGGAATCCAAGACGGGGCTTTGTGGTTAGCCACACTAATTGGAAAGCCGAAAAAGATTAGCGTGAGTAATATACAATGTCAACACATTAATTCTCAGTAATATGTTTTTAGCTGTTTTTGATCCTGACTAAAAAATGGATGAGCGGAGAACTAATACTACATAATCGGAACCTAGCAATTGAAAAAATATCTTTGTTGAATTAGTGGGCCTGCGCGGATAAAATGTCAGAAGGCCTCGTTACTACAGGCGGCATGACCGGAACAGGCCTTGTGGCTTGTTTGCCGCTTTGTGTCTTAATTTTCCCAAGACGTCGGAATCCTTCATAATCAGTGTATGACTGGGACAATTAACCGGGAGTTGTTTTTTTCAGGCACGATCGACAGGTAATTTCTAAAAAGGAGACTCTTGTCCATGGCTGTTCATGAACTAACAATGCTCGTTTTAGTTTCAGCGCTTCTAATTTTTCTTTTAGTATGGGTTACCGGGGAGCGCGGAAGATTACTCCTGCCGTCAACTGCAAACTTCTTTCGGCACTCAGGGTGGAAGAATTTTTTTAACGGCAATTTCTTTCACTTCTACGTTTATGCGAGGTGGAGCAAACACTATATCGGGAATGCGATTCGTTATCTTGTCCCAAAGCTCTCTGAAGAAGGCAGATTAAGCATCGCAAAGAACTATCACTCCCGGACCCTGACGGTTGACCTGGCAAAAAAACTGATCAACCTGGATCATGACATAGACGTTAGAGACGCTGAGGCGGTAATACCCTATCCTGTAGCTAGAGACATCGTGTTGAAGGCCCCCCCACAGATGGCCATCTACGACTGTCCGTGCAGAGAAAGTCAGAGCAATCCTTGCGAACCGATACAGGTTTGCATGTTGTTTGGTGATCCGATTGTCAGCTTTATTTTGGAACATCACCCGACCAAAAGTCGTCGTCTAAGTCGGGAAGAGGCTCTGCAAATACTCGAAGACGAACACGAGCGCGGACATGTCCATACCGCATGGTTCAAGAATGTGTGTCTCAATCGTTTCTTCGCCATATGTAACTGTTGTAAATGCTGCTGCGGTGGAATGATCTCAATGATGAAATACGGAGTTCCGATGATTCTGTCATCAGGCTTCGTGGCTAAAGTCGACCCTGATAATTGCGTTGGATGTGGAACGTGTGAGGAGTTCTGCCAGTTTGAGGCCATTTCCTTCGATGGGACTGCGGATGTAATGTGGGAAAAGTGTATGGGTTGCGGGGTTTGTGTTGATAAGTGTCCACAAAACGCAATTGCTCTGGAGGAGGACCTGCGCAAGGGGGTTCCTCTGGATTTTGGCAAGCTCGGCGCCCAACGGGTGACAGACACTCGAAAATGATTTATAAAGCGTCTCATGGACGATCCCTGGTTCAATTTACAACCTTTCAGGCATGGAGTTACCGGCAATGCAGGCTAAATCAGCGGAAGACAGCAAACTGACCATGAACATTCAGATGAACCCTGAGCATGCAAACCCTGTGGGAAACGTTCACGGTGGTGTGATCATGCACTATGTCGATACGGCGGCGGGAGTTTCCGCCATCAGACATTCAAGAAAGAACTGCGTGACAGCTTCAATAGACCGGTTGGACTTCCATTTTCCGGTATTTGTGGGTGATTTGCTCATTCTGAAAGCCAGCGTAAACATGGTCGGCAGGACGTCGATGGAAGTCGGTGTGAGAGTGGAAGCGGAAAACCTGTTGACCGGAGAGGTTAGGCATACTGCGTCGGCTTACCTCACCTTCGTAGCGCTGAACGCCGACGGAAGACCCACCGAAATTCCAGGCCTCAAGCTGGAGACACAGGACGACATCCGCAGAAATTGTGAGGCGGAAACAAGGAAGAAACTGCGTCTGGCAGAAAAAGCCCGTGAAAAATGCGCTGTTCAGACTCCGTAAGAAATCAATTCCTGAACTTGACAAGTATTGATCACTGATTGCTGATTAGTCCTTCATCATGTCCTATCATCTGAACGATCGATCTGAAACAGCTCATTTGACAACAATATTCCGGTTGTTTTATGATTCCCGAGTATTTTGTTCGCCCTTTTATTTTCAGTCTGAAATGGTTGTAATGCAATGGAACAGAACAATTCGTCTTCTGATGGAATTGCAATTCAGGCCGGCTACCGACCCGGTCTGATCGGCGACATCACCAGGCTCCATGCGGTGTATTATTACGAGAACTGGGGATTCCACATCAATTTTGAGACTCAGGTTGCGACGGAACTCAGCCAGTTCTGCTTGCGCCTGAACCCTGCAACGGACGGATTATGGTCATCGAGCATTGATGGAAAATTTCTCGGATCA
>CAZVOU010000179.1:0-3868 GCA_964628605.1 uncultured Syntrophaceae bacterium | reverse complement strand
GCCGAATCTCAATGAAAAGCGTGATGGTTAACTAGTGGACGTCCTGTCCGTCATGATCCAACTCACATTCCCCAGAGAATGTTGATGGCATCGGGTAATTTTTTGCAGGTTTTAAAATAAACGCGACATCTGTATAGGGATTTGGTAAAGGGATTTTGAGCTCAACGATGAGTCCCATGGAACTGAAATCCTAGAATCTGTAGGCCTCTGACGTGCGCTGTCTACCGATCGTCTCGCCATTTGTCAGGAAAGTTGGTGTGGTTTAGGAGACCAATCGTTTATACCCTTCAGAAAAGGGTGTGAGTCCGAGGCATGTGATCATGGCGCTAATATTGGATACGCTGTCTGGACGCAGCCCACTGTATCGTTTGGAACGTTCATTCAAGGATATGGACCTTGAGTTACTTCTCGGAGTGGACATTGAACCGTCCAAACTCAACGACGACGCAGTGGGTAGGGTTTTGGACCAGGTGTGGGAAGCCCGGACCGACAAACTGCTAACGTCCGTGGCGTTGAAACCGATCAAAATGTTCTCTCTGGATACGTCCCGAGTCCACCATGACACGACCAGCGTAACTATGCATGGCGACTATGACCTGTATGCAGATCCTGAACATGGGCAGCCATTCGTGATCACGTATGGATGCGGTAAGGACTACCTCCCTGATCTCAAACAATTGGTTCATCATTCCGCTCACGACAAGAGAAAGAATTATGGCGTCATTGAAGGGGAAGCCCCAAAGCGGATGGCAGTCGCTGCCTCAATGAGATCAGCTATCGGATCAGACTTGAGATAGAGCGGACGGAAGATTCCATAAAAAAAGCTGAGAAGCATGCAGGTTGCTTTGTCCTTTTAAAAAACGTTCTTGCTGAGGCTATGGACACAAGGGGCCTTCTTGAAGCGTATAAGGCCCGGGACATGGGGGAGCGGAACGTGAACCCCAACAACAAAAAGGACTACTATGTTAAATCAGGTTACTGGTTAAGTTGCAGTATCGACATTGTACGTCAGCATCGGAGAATGTTTCAATATTAAAGACTTACTTCGAAATGACGAATTGTTTGTTATCCTGCTGGGGAAGATTTATACCGGGACTTGAAATCACAGAGCTAGAGCTTCGCCCTAAAACAAAGCATGGTAGTTGTTTCAAGTCTCCCGGTGTGTTCTCTCAGAACTGACTGCTCCAAGCTGACCGGAAATTTTCACTTCATGGGCTATCTTCTCTGAAAGCTGATCCTCTGCGGTTTCGAGATCATAATCAGACTGCAATCCCATCCAGAACCGGGCTGATGTCCCAAAATACCTGGCAAGACGTAGTGCGCTATCCGCAGTAATAGATCTCTTGCCATGAATTATTTCGTTTATTCGACGCGGAGGAACTCCAAGATCTCTACCAAGCCTGTTTTGAGAAAGACCCATAGGCTTCATAAATTCTTCAAACAGAACCTCTCCTGGATGAAGCGGCGTTAGTTTCCTGACAGTCATTTCTTTTGTATCCCTTATTTATGGTAATCTACAATTTCAACATCGTAAGCGTTACCGTTTCGCCACACGAAACAGATCCTCCATTGATCATTGACACGAATGCTGCATTGGCCCTTTCTATCACCCCCAAGTAATTCGAGGTGATTTCCCGGAGGGACCCGTAAATCGTCCAAGGTTGCGGCTCTATGTAGCATCCTAAGCTTACGGAAGGACACTCGCTGGATGTCGCTTGGGATTCGGCGTGACGGTTCGCGTTCAAAGAGCTTTTTAGTTTCTTTATCTCTGTAGCTCTCAATCATGATCTTCACAGTATGACGCTTCACGTTATATATGACAAGCGCAAAGTGAAAATAGTTTCTATCTTCTGATTACTTGCTTCAGTCAATATTAATCTTGACTTGTAAAGCGTAATTGCAAGAAAACCACTCAGTCATGTCCTTTTTTATTTTCCCGGGCAGAGAAATCTTGCCCGTGACGATGAGGTCTCGCTGATTCGGATAACCTTCGCATCCTCTGGAATCTCAACCAGGCGTGTTAGCAATGGCCTCATGACATTTCATGAATCACCACAAAAAGACTTCGATGACCTTGCCAGTCCTCAGATGCCAGGGATTCTGCCGGGACCCGATTTTAGTCAACAATTTTCATGAATTTTTCGCAAGGTTCGCAGCGATCGGCGACAAGTCTCATTGGCCGGAGGTGTGTTCTGTACGCGGCTCATTAATGGCCCTGTGTATGTCTTTGAAGAATATGTTTCCGGCATTTGGTTAACTGGATTTGTAAAAAATAAGGGAATCTCAAGCTACTTCAATCGACACCTCATAGAGTTACTCTCCAAAGTCAGCGAAGCCCCTCATCACGCAGATCAGAATGACATTTATCATCTCTGTATAACTCCGTGAGATATTATCGTTGACGAACTTACCGGCAGGGTAAAGCTCGTCGGGTTTGGAACCCAAATCTTCGCTCAAGTTGACAAAATAGGGTTATTGCCGAAAGAGGCCAAGAAGCATGTCCCGAATGAAAACCCTGATGGTAAACTCGTAGCATTCCTTTCCGTCATGATCCAGTGAGAAAGGGCAACGAAGAAAGCCTGGAACAAAAAGCGGTCTTGGCGCCATTGAGCGGCCCATGCATGGTCCCTGTCTCGTAATTTAATTTGGGTATCTTTTTCATAATTGGAAAACTCGAGTTATAAATCAACACGGCATAGCCTCTGTGCGCAATATGCTCGGTGTTCTCACGGATGATTTTAAAGTTGAGACTAACCCGTTCTCTGAAATTATTCTGGAAAAAATTCCCCTTGAACGGGCGTTCCGCCTGATAGTTCAATATAATCGATAGCATAGAGATGTTTTCATGCTCAAAAAAAATACATTTCTGGAATGTCCTTTGATGGCACACTTCAGGAGTATAACAGGGGGTAATAGCGGGAGTTCAGAGGAACCTCATGTTCAGAAGGTGTTACAGGTACGAATGTCCGTTTAGCGCCGACGGCAATCATGGCTTCGAAAACATGACTGTTCGGGGTTTTCCTGTCGAAGGTCTGGCCTCAACAGATTCTGTGATCCGGCAAACCAGCAGACCCGGTGGTCTCATATACTCGAACACTGATCGGCATACATTTCCCATGGGTCTGAAAGCGCGACGGGTATACGCAATTAAAACAGACCGATCACCTTTTGCGAGAGATTCCATGGAATCCAGAGCCTTTTCAGAATTTGGCTCTCGTCCACTTACAAATACTGTGGTATTGATTGACTTACTCCCAAACTTTCAAGAGCTCATGTCCTTTAGAGTTGAACTGGTCGGTTGCAAGCGGTTTTCCAAAGTCGTCCGCTTGGTGTTCAGTAGTACTGCTTACAAAGGATCGAGAATCTTTACAGGGGCTAGTTCGGATTGTCCTGTTGTTTTATAACCTTAAAACATCAGAGATCTGGTCATGTTATTCTCGGATTACTGTAGTGGATCAATCGGTGTGAGTAAGATAGTTCAATATGAAAAGTAAGTTGCTTCATCGAGGGATAATGAATCAGGGATGAAGAAAAACAAAAGTCCTGAATTAAAAATGGTGTTCAAGGCACTTAAAACGCATTGATAAACTCTTGGCAAACTGAAAGCCGATTCGCCTTGTCCAAAAATTACGAATTGGGGAAAAGCGTATGAACTTTAGCCACTTTTTCAAACATGGTACGGGCAAAGATCCTTTTCCTTACCAGGAACGACTTGCCACCTCATCATTGCCCAAAAACTCTGTTTTAACTGTTCCTACAGGGGCAGGCAAAACCGCGGCAGCAGTTCTTGGATGGCTGTGGCGAAGGATTTACGCGCCGCAATCGCTGCGAAAGGAAGCGCCTGTCAGGCTGATTTACTGCCTTCCCA
>CAZVOU010000178.1:0-14459 GCA_964628605.1 uncultured Syntrophaceae bacterium | reverse complement strand
ACTCGTAGGTGTGGAGCCAATACCGGAGAGGACTTTGCTGGCCATAGACGAGGCAATGCCGTCCGTTCATATCATCAATGGTTACGGTCCTACCGAAACCACCATTTGCTCGACGCTTACTCCGTCAGTCCCGCCAATGCGACTCATGAAAACACACCGATTGGAAAACCAGTCCAGAACACGGTCCTCAGAATCATGGACGAAGAAGGAAATTTAACGCCAAGGGGTTCAGTGGGTGAGTTGTTCATCGGGGGAGTGGGCTTGGCCGAGGGCTATCTAAACAGACCAGACCTAAGTCAGGCCCGTTTCGTCAGAGATCAGTTCTCTCAAGACTCAGGCGCCAGACTTTCCAGAACTGGAGATCTGGTCCGACTTCACGAGGATGGCAACCTTGAGTTCTTGGGACGCAGGGATTTCCAGGGTAAAATTAGAGGATTCAGAGTTGAATTGGGAGAAATTGAAACATTGCTACGAGGACTTGAACCGATCAGGGAGGCCGTGGTCCTGTTGAGAGAAGATGATCCGGGAAGACAAAATCTCGTTGCATACTTCGTTTTTCGTGAGGGACAATCAATTTCTATCCGCTCGATCAGGGATCATTTAAAGGAATACCTACCGGATTATATGATGCCTGCGGCCTTTGTCGAAATTGCGACCATTCCCTACACCCCAAATGGCAAGACTGACAGGGCGGTTTTGCCCGTTCCGACCGCTGAGCACGTCATCCACTCGGACGATAACGAAAACCAGGAGCCGGAAAGCTCGCTCGAATCAACATTGCTCGGTTACTTCAGTGAATTGTTGAAGATAAAAAAGGCGGGTGTCCATGACAATTTTTTTGAACTCGGCGGACATTCACTTTTGGCAACCCAACTGGTGTCACGCATAAGAGATGAATTTGGCGCTACCCTGTCGTTGTCAGATATTTTTCGGGCCCCCACAGTTCGACAATTGTCCCAAACCATTGTCTCCATGAAGCCAGAGCAATCTGAATCGGCTCACCTTTCTCTGAAACACACGGACAGTCTATCTGAATATCCCATGTCATGTTCGCAGATGAGGATCTGGTACCTGGATCAACTTGAACCCAACACCCCAGCATACAACATCTGTGTGGCCTACGAGTTGCGGGGACCCATCAACCTCGTGGCATTGAACGAAAGTGTCAATTTAATAACCTCTCGTCACCAAAGTCTGAGAACCACGTTTGAGAAAAGTGAGCCTGACCCTCTTCAGATTATTCATCAACTCGATCGGTTTGCTGTTCCTTTGGTTGATATAACAGACCTGCCTGTTTCCGGTAGAAGGTTTGAAGCCGTTACCATATGCAATAAAGAGGCTCATCGTGGATTTGATCTGGCTAAAGGACCGCTGTTCAGATGGCTCCTGATAAGATTGGACGAGCAAGAGCATGTGTTAGTGTTCACCATCCATCACATAATCTCCGATGGTTGGTCCATGGGAATAATCGTGAGTGATCTGATGCGACTCTATTCGGACATGGTCAAGGGACACCCCGTCTCGCTTACCCCTCTGACGTACGAATATGCGGACTATTCCATGGCTCAGACGGAATGGATGAACAGCCAGGCATGCCATGCCCAAATTTCCTACTGGAAAGACAAATTCAAAGACATCCCTGAACCGCTCGAACTACCTACTGATTTTCCACGTCCAGCGATTCAGAGTCACAGGGGGGCGAGCAGGACAATTTTTCTCGACGCTGGTGTCTGCGCCAAACTCAGAAATATGGGATCAAAGGAAAATGCTTCATTTTTCATGGTGTTGATGGCCGGTTTCAAAACATTGCTTCACCGCTATACCTCTGCGGGAGATATATGTGTCGGGACATTTGTGGCAAATAGAAATCGATATGAAATTGAGAATATTGTAGGTTTTTTTGTCAACACGGTAGCGATCAGGACCAAACTCCACGACGATCCAACTTTCACAACACTAATTCAAAGAGTCAGGGACAACGCTCTAGGGGCCTTTGCCAACCAGGATGCCCCCTTTGAGAACGTGCTGGAAGAAGTCAAACCTGAAAGAAGCCTGTCCAGGACTCCCTTATTTCAGGTCATGATGACGCTACAGAATATGCCGATTCCCGATCTTGAATTGCCGAATCTTGAATGTGAGCCGATGGAACTTGATACCTTTCGATCCAACTTCGACCTTACACTCTGGATGTACGAGATTGGGGACACGCTGAAAATGGTTCTTGAATACAGCTCCGACTTATTCAATGAATCTACAATTTCCAGGATTCTTGAACATTTCAAAAACCTGCTTCACCAGGTTTGCTCGGGACCGGACCGCAAAATATCAGAAATGGAATTTCTTGGCGCCCACGAGAGAGAAAAATTACTTTCTGAATGGAGTGGTCAGCGCCTGAAAGCTGAATTCAACGGAAAGACGGTTGTTGAAATTTTTGAGGAGCGAGCCAGGACATTTCCCGACAATGTAGCCCTGTTTGATCCTCATGGAAACTCAGGGCTGCCTTTGGAATTATCTTACCGGGATCTGAACAGTAAGTCCAATCGCTTTGCTCGGGCCTTGATTAACCAGGGGATTGGACCTGAAACATGTGTGGCTCTTTTTACGGAACCTTCCGGTTTCATGGTCATCGGGATAATGGGAATCCTCAAATCCGGAGCCGCTTATACGCCACTGGATTCGAAGTACCCGGAAAAACGTATTGAATTCATATTGGGAGACACTCAGGCCCCCGTTGTGCTTACCGACAAGGTCAATGAACAGCGACTCCGGGATATACTCACCAATTCTGAATTGGCCGTCAAACCTCACATAGTTTGCGTGGACAGGGATTGGAGTGAAATAGAGTCCTTTTCAGGGGAGGACATTTCTGAAAAACCCGGTAAAGCTGATCCAGCGTATCTGATTTACACATCCGGATCTACAGGGAACCCTAAAGGGGTTATCATCGAACACTCGGCTCTTGCAGTTTTCACCGAATCAGCCTCGAAACTTTATGATATTACGTGCTCGGACCGAATGCAGCAGTTTTCATCCCCCAGTTTTGACGCCAGCGTTGAAGAGATATTCTGCGCTCTGTGTTCGGGAGCATCATTAGCGCTTAGATCGAGCACGGCCCTAAAGGCAATGTCTGAATTAGTTGCAGAATGGTCTGATCACAAGATCACCATCCTGGATCTCCCCACGGCATTCTGGCATCAACTAACGGTGGCCATGGAGGAAAATTCCCTTCGCCTGCCCAAAACCCTAAAAACTGTTATCATTGGAGGAGAACAACCATCCGTTGAGCGTTTGCGGGCGTGGCGAACATGGGCAAATCCCGGTATCAGGCTCATCAACACTTATGGACCCACCGAGGCTACCGTAGTAGCCACATTTTCGGATTTGACACGATACAGTGACATTGATTCCGGTTTTCCACAGATTCCTATCGGAAGACCGCTGGATCATGTGAAAACCTATGTCTTGGACGAAAATCTCAAACCAACGCCTATAGGGGTTCCAGGAGAACTTTGTATCGGTGGCAAGGCCATAGCTCGCGGTTACGTCAATCTCCCTGAAAAAACAAGGGACCGTTTCGTGACTGATCCTTACGGTGACACTACCGGAGACAGGATTTACAGAACGGGAGACCGGGCGAGATACCGCGCGGATGGACAACTCGAGTTTTGTGGACGAATCGACCGTCAGGTGAAAATAAGAGGTTTCAGGGTAGAGTTGGAGGAAATAGATTCAGCTCTGAAAACCATGCCAAATGTCTTTGAAGCCTACACCATGGCAACTAAATGTGATTCAAGGTCGGCACAAATCAAAGCCTATGTCGTTCTGCAACAAGGTTCCCATGTAGAACATTCTGATATTGTAGAATACCTCAAGGTCAAGCTTCCGGATTTTATGATTCCCTCGGCTTTTATGATTCTGGACAAATTTCCCTTAACTTCGGGCGGAAAAGTCGATATCGACGCATTGAAAAATATTGATGCGGCTGAATGTTTGGAGCCGGTATCGCCAGGGCTTCCCAGAACGCCCATAGAAGAAGTTCTTTTGAACATATGGAGAGATGTCTTTCGATCCGACCGAATTGGAGTAAATGACAATTTCTTTCATTTGGGCGGCCATTCGCTGATGAGCATAGAGATTATTGATCGAGTAAACAGAGCAGGCCTGAGACTGACAGTCGCAGAGTTTATCCAAAACCCTACAATTGAAGGGCAGGCCAAAGTCGTCAGTATTGCAAAACCCTCATCAGAGATCGGAACGTGGCAATGCCTGGTTGAACTCCAGCCTCGAGGAGTTCGGCGGCCATTGTATCTGATTCATTCCAATCCCGGAGATGTGCTGGGTTATGTGAACCTTGTCAACAGGTTAGGGTATGATCAACCATGTTATGGCTTTGAATCTCTCGGTCTGAAGGAACTGTCAAAAGCTCACAGGACTATTGAAGATATGGCCGCCCATTATATAAATGAGATGATGTCGTTTCAGCCTCATCCTCCATACTATCTTGCGGGTTGGTGTTACGGTGGATTGGTAGCCGGTGAAATGGCATACCAACTTCAGGAGATGGGAAAAGAGGTTGGACTGCTTGCGCTTATTGAAACACCTTTTCCGAGAATGACCGGTTTCAATGCGTCATATTATTTCAAAAAGCTGGAAGGCTTGATCAAACTGGGACCTGGCGGCTGGATGTTTTATTTGCAAAACAAAATCCAATACCTTAAAAAAGTTCACTCAGGTAACATTGAATCGGCGTTCTCTCTGGATTATGATTCGGGCGCCTTGTCAAACAGGCCACAGGTTTACAAATTAAATACTGACGCAATAAAACACTATCATCTTAGGGGCTTGATCTCATGCCCGATCCGAATCTTCGTCGGTGACATCGTGGAAGAGGGATTCATCCCGGACATGGAGGACTTGTGGAGTAAAATGAGCAAGAATGTTGAAAGACACGTGGTCCCCGGCTCTCATCTGACAATCCTGAAGGAACCAGGGGCAAATCTCCTTGCAAAACAACTTCGTAAATGTCTCGATCAAACAAGCCCGTCCAATGGCGCCAGGGGGTAAGCTCCAAATCCGTTATAAATCAGACAGACTTTTTATAAAGCTCGCCGAATAGTCAGGCGGGTTTCGGGTTAAATTTTCTTTCAGGTTAATAAACCATAATTAAACTAAGATGATCATGGAGGACAAGTCATGGAAATAGCCAAAGATTCAATAGATCTCGGAATAATCGTTGGTGACATAAAAGCAAGTCTGCATTTCTATCAGACAATTTTAGGACTGAAGTTCATAGAGAGCATCCCCGTTCCGTTCGGCACGTTACATAGACTTCGTTTTGGATCAAGCGATGTCAAACTGGTTGAACCGAAGAAGGCGCCTCCAAAAGGAGCCATTGGTCTGGATAGTCAGATCGGATTTCGTTATCTGACTTTTGTCATCAAGAACCTGTCCGGGTTGTGTGCGGACCTGAAAGAAGCCGGTATAGAATTTGTCATTCCAGAGAACGAGTTTAGGCCAGGTGTCTGGATTGCCCTGGTAAAAGACCCCGATGGGAACATCGTTGAATTTCTGGAGAAGAAATGAGGTTCTACTTCGATTGTTTTAGGTAAACTGTATCACTCATGAAATCGCTGGAAACGAGTATCAGATGAGTAGTCTTGAGTTTGTTATGGAGGAGCGCTAGGCATGAAACAAATCAGGAATGCCATGGAGGTTTTCAAGCTCCTGCCGGGGACTAATTGTGGAAAGTGCCGGCTCCCAACATGCCTGGCCTTTTCGGTGGCGGTATTCAAAGGCGACCGGTGGCTCAAAGAATGCCCCCATCTGGATCGCAGTCTGACTGACCAATATGAAGGGAATTCTCCAAACTGGCTACTGATGGAGCAGGAATATCAGAAGGCGCTGGAACCATTGAAACTGGCCATCGCCAAGGTTGATTTTCCCTCATCTGCGCTCAGGGTTGGAGGAACACTTTTAGGGGAGAGGCTGGTTATCAAGTCGCTCGGCAGGGACTTTCAGGTTCTTCCCGATGGGTCGGTCGTCTCTGCCTGCCATGTGCATGCCTGGGTGAGCGTGCCCTTGTTAAACTATGTCGTGTCATGCTCGGGAAAAGATCCGTCGGGTAGGTGGACGCCATTCCGCGAACTGAAAGACGGGGTGTCGTGGGGGCAGCTATTTGCAGAACAATTCGAGGCCCCCCTGAAACAGGTCGCTGACGCCAATCCGGAACTGTTTGAGACAATGGTTGAGATTTTCGATGGACATCCCGAGCCGTCTCCCATAGGCGCTGACATTTCCATAGCCTTGCGACCTCTGCCGAAACTTCCCATCCTCATTTGTTACTGGAAGCCGGAAGACGGTATGGGATCCTTTTTAAAGACGTTGGTGGATAGCACGGCGGAAGACAATCTCAACATTGAATCCATCTTCATTCTGTGTGTTGGGCTCATGAGAATGTTCGCCAAAGTGGCAGAAAGCCATAGTTAATAATGAGTTGAGCATGCTCCAACCCGCCGAAATTAACTCAAGCCCCATCCGATTATTCATGAGGTTGAGGCATTTCTTTTTTTGGGAAAGTTGCTACAAATGTTGTTCCTTGAAGAGGTCGCGATCGGAAGGTTATTCTTCCGCCATGCTCCCTCATGATTTTCTGGGTTACCATGAGTCCCAATCCAGTGCCCTTATCACCTTTTGATGAGAAGAACTCATGAAATACCTGGTCTTTCAGTTCCTTATCGATTCCCACACCATTATCAGCAACCTCGAAAACAGTGGCCCCGTCTACTCCTGTTTTGGTCCTTAATTCTATAAGATGCTTGTCCTTCATGATGTCCATTTTACAGGCGTCCATTGCGTTGCTCAACAGATTGGTCAGCACATTCACTAGTCCATCAGGATCCAGAACCGCCGCCTTGATGGATTCATCGAGTTCCAGACGTAGGTCTATGGAGTAACGTGAGGCAGCCTCTCTGAAAGAGTGATAAATGTCAGTTACGATCACGTTAGGGTCAATTTCTGCCAGTCTTGGTTCACGTTCTTTGGAACAGAACAAAATGTCCTTAACTATTTGAGATATCTTTTCGAAGTTTAAAAGAACAATTTCCCAGCCTTCCTTTACTTCCTTCTGGTCTTTGTCTTCCAGACCGCGATTAACTATATAAATGCCACCATCAAGACCCATCATGATATTCTTTATGCTGTGAGCCATACCGGCTACTGTTTGTCCCAGCATTATCAGTTGCTTCTGCATCTCCTTGATAGAACTGATATTTACTGCCGTCTCCAAAACCCCTACTATTTGTCCGGCTTCATCGTGGAACGGAGATGAATAGATTATGACGTTAATTCTTTTTCCCTTGTTGGTCGTCAATGTCATTTCCTTGCTATGAACAGTTCCATCCAGAAAAGTGCTGTTCACAGGACAGAATTGGCATTTTGATTCATCGACATTGTAAAAGTCTCTACAGGTGTGCCCCTCAGATTGGCCGAAGTCCGTTCGGTGAAGCTTGTTGCTCCAGAGTATTCGCAGATCCCTGTCCTGAAGGGTAATGTAGCAGGGCAGCGAGTCGAGCAGTCGCTCATAGTCATGGTTCAATAATTTTGACATGGAGGCGCTCCGCTCGACCCGGTTTTTGGGCGGGAGAATATTGCTCGATGGTGATGAAACAAAAAATTTATGGGGAATCCATCACCAAGGGCCCAGAGAGATCAATTATCCTATCGTTTCCTGAATTACTTTCAACAAAGCGTTTCTATCCACTGGCTTATCGAAAACGGCCACAGGTTTTGTCACAGCCAGATGTCTGCCTGCCAGTCCGCTGATTATGACCACCGGAATATCCTTAAAATGCTTGTCCTTCGATAAATTACGATAGAATCGTGTTCCCGTCTCGTTTGGCATCTGAAGGTCGAGAGTTACAAGGTCAGCTTTTTCCTCTCTCAGAATCTGAAGAGCCTCCTCTCCATTGGAAGCCGTGCAGGTTTCATAGCCTGAATCCTTCAAGAATGCGGTAAGGTATTTGACAATAGCCGGATCATCGTCAACGACCAGAATTTTCTTTGGCATATTGGCCTCCCACAAACGATTCCATTAGTGCTTCTCCGGCTCAAAAGCCGGATGATCGTACAGAATGGGCATTCTGTTCATGATCCACTGAAAAGTCAGTATTCCTATCGTGACAATAGTTATAGTCAAAACTACTTCCATCCAGTGAGGATAATATCTCTCGCTTGCCGGTAAATGCCAGTTAAATGCAATGATGGAGTGGTTGAGTCTGTTGAATATTATACCGAGGACGGTAACTGCGGCCATGGTTCTGACCATTCCGACCAGTTGGTTCTGGACGGCGTACATGAAGAGTATGGCAGGGATAAGGGCAAATCCTATTATTTCGACCAAGAAGAGGTATCCATAGGGGGTATTGAGATAATCCCAGTTATTGCCGTGGGCTATGCCGATCACTTTCATGAAGAAATAAGCAAAGAGACCTACCGACGCAGCTTTTCCGAGACCTATCGTGACCTTGTCAAGATGTTGTGGATCATGGTCTTTGATCTGCTTTACAAAGATTTTGTGTGACGCGGCGCTTTCTATTATCGTCATTGCTATGCCACCGACAACAGCGGACATGAAAAACCACAGTGGAATGTACTCGGAATACCACAATGGATGGAGTTTTTCGGGCATCAACAAAAAGATGGATCCGAGGGCGGACTGGTGCAGCATTGACAGGCAGACTCCAAAAATTGTCGCGCCCAAGGTAGCTTTTATGAAAATCTTTCTGGCTTTTTTCATATTAAGCCATTCAAATATTGCCGGGCACCATTCCACAAATTGGCAACTCAAGTAAAGAGCAACGTGCCAGGCCACCAGGAAAAGGACCGAGTTAACTCCCCATGATACAAACATGGGGTAAGGTATTCTGTAGTACCTTCCCAGGTCGAAGGTAAGGGCGATGATTGCGAATAAATACCCCAAAAATCCAGTTAGAACAGCAGGCCTGAACAGGAAGGCGTATTCCCTCATCCCAAAAAGGTGGACCGCCGACCCAATGACAAATCCACCTGCAGCCAGGGCAACTCCACACAACATGTCAAAACCTATCCAGATACCCCATGGATTGTTGTCATTGAGATTCGTGGATGGGCCAAGACCGTAAACAATCCTATAGATTATGACAGGTATGCCAATCGCCAGGATTATCGCTACAACACCGTTGAAAGGTGTTATGTTGCTTTTAAGATAATCCTTGAATGTCATACCAAGGAAGATGTTCTCCTGAACCCATGTGGGCTTCAATTCAGATTGAGCTGACGCATCCATTATTTGCCCTCCTTATGCTCAAGCGCTTGCTTGCAAGCCTGTTGTTCCAGCACATCCCTGCGATGCTTAAAGCTGTAGATCCCCATGGCCAGAGCCGGAATGACAATGAATACCGGTGATACGAGTGACAAGAAAGGTTTGCTCAGACTCGGAATAGGGGTGACGCCAAGATCTGTCCTGAATCCTATTTTGTCGAAAGGAACAGCAGACAGGTACATCCAGCTTACCCCTCCCACTTCTTTCTCACCATATATGTGATTCACGTACCGACCAGGGTGATCAATTATTTTCCTGTGAGCAAGCTCTATGAGGTCGGATCGCTTCCCAAAAGTCATTGTCTCAACAGGACACACAGACACGCACGCAGGAATTCCACCCTCTTTAACTATTCTATCGAAACAGAAAGTGCATTTAGTGACTTCCGGAGTCCACGGGTCGTAGTATTGATATGCCGGAATATCAAATGGGCAAGCCGCCATACAGTAACGGCAACCCACACACAATGATGCGTCGTAGGTGACAGCGCCTTCCGGATTCTTGGTAAATGCTTTTACAAAACAGGACGAAGCGCATCCCGGCTCAATGCAATGCATACACTGTTTTTTTACGTAAATGGGCTTTGAACTGTCTAAAGGGTTTTTGAATCTGTTGACCACAGTGTAAGTGTCCTCATTCGTGCGCCTGATTTTTTCAAAAACACTCTTATCCTTCTCGTATTCGCTCAAGGATAGCTGATTAGGCAGCTTGTTCCATTCCTTGCACGCCCACTCACATCTTCTGCAGCCTATGCAGACCGTTGTGTCAACCAGTACCCCGTATTGGTTAGGATACCCGGGGAGATTAGCCGAGTCGCCACAGGCCGAACGGGCCCCAAACAAGCTGGTCGCAATTCCAACACTCGCTATAGTCTTTAAGAAGGTTCTTCTATTTGAATCCATGGTTGACCCTCTCCTTTTTGGGCCCGATTGAATAGGCCATCTCACGTATTGTTATCTCAGTCCTTTTCACGATAGGTGAGAAATCTCCAGAATGAGATGAAGGTGAAAAGGTAAATGATCACAATTAGATATTCCATACCTTTGGTTAAGGTGTAAAATTCGTGCAGTATGTTTGGCATGGGTTTCACTCCTTTCCGTCATTTTCATGAGATCATCTGGAATTTCCGCTTTTAACGTTCAGCAGTTTTTTTGCTATCTGTTGAGCATCCGCTTTAGGTTGATGACATTTCTCGCATTCCAAAGACAGGGGCTTCTGGTTCATGGCTTCGTGGCACCCCATACACTGTCTATGATAGGCAGCAAGGATTCCGGGCCGTCCTAAATCTGCAGGATTGAAACTTCCCGAGTGACAGGACACGCATGCGGGAACCTTTTTCGAGCGTGATGCGGCTTGCCCGGCGGACCTGTGATGGCAGCCCGAACAGATGGCGTTTTCACCAAGGGGCGCATGGAATGCCTTTGCAAGGGAACTCTGGTTGGAAATTCGAGTCAGGTTGGTCACGATTTTTCCGTGAGCGAATTCGGACGGTTTGAATTCCTTTTCCAGGGTCTTTATCAATATCTTTTCAGGAACGCGTTCTTTGTCAAAAGTTTCCGGCAGACTGGTTGGCTCGAATGGTTTGCCTTCCATCTGGCCCGTGTGACAAACGGCGCAAGTGGTTTCGGGTAATCCTCTATCCGGCGGAAGCGAATGACAACCGGCGCACTTAGAAGCAGATTTGGCCTCCTGGTGACAGCCTACACACGCGGTTTTTGATGTCGCAATGTGGAAGGCCCGTTCATAGCTGACTCCTCCGCCTTTACTGTTATCCCCAGCGATGGTATGGCAATTCTTGCAAGGTTCCAGAGAATGATGATGGCATGAATTGCAGAATTGAGTTCTAGGTTCGTGGGACTTATGATTGAAGTATACAGGTTTCATTCTCGAGACGAATTGCGGGGTTCCAACGCCGGCCGGTGTATCGTTGAACGATAGCGCCATGAAATCTTTCTGACCTCTCATCAGACGAGGTGTTTTAGCGATCTGAGACTCGGAGGGCAGTGTGTGATCTTTGTGGCATCCGCTGCACTGAATGGGGGCCAAAGTCTTGCCCGACGTTGATGAAATAGCCTGGACATACTTGGTAGCCCCCTCATTTGCTCTGGTGTGGCAGCCGATGCATGCAGCGTGCGCCACGTTTCTGAGGGATCGGACGTTTTTTTCATCCCGAGCTTTGTGACAGGCCCCACATGAATTTTCGCCATCCTTGGCGTAATAAAGTTTTTTCGTTTTGTCGTCAAAGGAATGGTGACAGAGTTGACAGTTCGAATTTGGATCCCGTAACTCGCCCCTCACTTCCAGTTGACCTACGATATTGTGATTACCGACGTTTGGATTCTTGGTGATTTTTTCGATATGCAGGGCATGCCGGACATAATTGAAGATAGGACTCCATGTCCATTTAGCGCTTTTTACAGCGTTTTTCCTGACATGGCATTTGCCGCACATCCCAATCGGAGGTCCGGTTTTCTTGCCCTCTGCAGCCATTGTTTTGTGGCAACTTCCACAAGCATTGTGATATTCCGCCATGATTTCGGAAATGTTGGATCGATCAAATTCCTGTTTGGGAAACGAATAAACATCAAATTGGCCTTTTGATCCCGAACCATCTTTCTGTTTGACGACGTGACACGCCGCACAATCCTGGTTTGTTTTAGAGTCCAGGGCTTTTGTATGCATGTCGTGGTCAAATCCAACCGGTGGTCTTTGCAGAGCCTTTGAGTCGCCCAAATGATCAATCATCAACACTAGGCCTTCGACACTCTCTGTCTGACTCGTATGGCGAGAGTTTGAGTGGACCAGAGCTGAATCGCCAAAAACGAGGATGAGACTCAATCCTAGCGCAATTAAGTTGAGCTTCCGATTGACATGTATCATTGATCCACTCCTCCTGATTACTCTACAGTTGTATCCGGTTTACTACGCTTTTATTTCATCCGGTATTTCAATGACTTCCATCAAAATTTCGCTAAAGAATCTGACGTGCATTCCAAGTTTGTAACCGCTGATTATGTCTTCAATCCCACTATGGCAGTTGTGGCAAGGTGTTATGACGATGTGGGCCCCCGTGGCGGCTAACTGCTCAGCCTTGACGGAATTGCCCTTCACCCTGGACGTTTTCCATTGTGGTCCACAATTGATGACTCCGCCACCGGCCCCGCAACAGTAATTGTGCTCAAAATCGGGTTCAGGAGGTCTGAAGTCGGAACATGTGGCTGCAATAATCTCACGAAGTTTGGTTCCAAGCCCTCGACCTCGAATGATATTGCAAGGCTCCTGAACCGTTACAGGCGTTTCAAATTTCCGTGCGATTTTCAACCTGCCAGAGGTGATGAGATCGTGGTAGAATTCTACGGCGTGGATTAGAGGTATTGGAGGTTCCCGCCATCCGAGCCACTTGGGACCATCGTAGACAGCGCCTCTAAATGCATGGCCACATTCGCCCATGACAATTCGCCTGGATTTAAGTCTGAGCGCAGCGTCATGGTGGGCTCTTTCCACCCGACCCATAGTTTCAAAATCACCGGAATACATGGCCATATTACTGTTGTCCCAGCCATCAAATGAAGGCATGGTCCAGTCTACCCCCGCCACCGCCATGATCTGGGCTATATTCCCGATTAGTTGGGCAAGTATCTTTGGCTCAGGCGCTATGACCGAGTAGAAGACATCAGCCCCCTCTTTATCCAGGGGGATTCGTGCTGTTTTTACCTCGGCCCTGGCGTCTTCTTCCTGCCATTGAAGAGTGTCGATCCACTCGTCCTGTTTTACCCACATCTGATTCAGGGTGACGGCGTGGCTGTTTACAGTGTCCTGAAGAAATTGCGGAACAACTCCCAGTTCACTGCATATCCGGCGAACGGTGAGCATTAGATAGGCTATGTCGATACCAAACGGACAGTACATGCTGCATCTTCTGCAAACATTGCATTCTGTCTGTGCTATCCGAGAACATTCCTTTATGAATTCGGGCTTTACTCGTCCTTTTTTCTTTACTAGCTCTCCAAGCGTTTGTTTAACTTTCCCGACTGGAGAAAATCGAGGATCTCTATCGTTTGATAAAAACCAGTGACATGCGTCTGAACATAGGCCACAGTGGACACATGTATTTAGATAGACTTTGAAACGGGCTGCGGTTTCCTGATCCATGATGCGGTTGAAGACTTCGGCTATCTTCTCCGGCGTAAGCTCCTGAACAGGCAAATCCATACCCGGATCGTTTACGATTGGAAGAGCGGCTAATCCCATTGTATGTCCTCCAGCAAAATTACGATTACCAATCCTTGGCGTTGCGTACGGCCCCAAACTCTGAACCCATGTAAGCCCTGGTGAACGGGAAGAACAACATGTGGCTCAATCGGGTGAAGGGTATGGCCATCAGCATTATCGCTCCAGAAATCATGTGTGAGATAAGGACAGTTTCGTAATCAAACCACTGTCTGTTAGCCATAAAACCGCTTATAAACGGTGCGGCGGCTATCAGCAGTAGCAGATAGTCTGAGGGCTCTGTCACAAATCTGACTTCAGGTAGCATCAATCGCCGGACCAGGAAAAACAGACATGCCAAAACAACCAGGATTGTCAAAAAGGTCGCCGTGCTCTGCGAGAAGGCTGACCATTGTGGTCCCCACGAAAATGTGAACATTACTATGTGGGCAACCAGGAAAATCGGCAGAATTATCAAACAGAGATGAAATACGAAAGTCACCAATGTGACTTCGTACCTGGCTCTCATATTTTTTGAAGCGAAAGGGATAATCCAGTGGAAAAGGGATCGCAGGCCGTATTTCAGACTTAGATACGGGAAGATCACCTTGTCCTTTTTGGCCAACTTTAACATTTGAAAAAATTGGTAGATCATGCCGCCAAAGAAGACTATGAAGGCTATCCACACCAGGGGTCCGCTAACGAAATTGTACATTGTGAATCTCCTCTACTTCCTCAAAAGGTCTCTCAGCGGAAGGATGTTCCTCAAACATTGGCTTTCTTCGACGCATTTGAGCAGGATAGCATCGCCGGAGGGGCTAAAAACCGGCTCCCACATCATCTCAAACGGACCCAGAACAATTCTTCCATTCAGAGCGAGGAAATAATTTTT
>CAZVOU010000177.1:0-3102 GCA_964628605.1 uncultured Syntrophaceae bacterium | reverse complement strand
GTCTCGGGTGCGGCGGACGAGACCGCCCTCGACGCGGCCCCCTACTCGTTCAGCACGGACAACGGCACCACATGGTCCGCCTACCAGGCGGCCGCCAGTCTGGAGGTGACCGGGCTGACCGCGGAGACTGAGTACACCTGCGTGCATCGGGTGAAGGACGCGGCCGGGAACGTCGCCACTGGGGCAGCCGTGGCGGTCACCACGACCGCCGCCTGATCAGCCGGACGAAGGCCCTCTCGCCTGAGAGGGCCTTTTCCGCGCCCGGACCAGGTTGGCCCGCTCTTCCGGGTTCAGCCCGCCGAAGATGCCGTGTCGGCCGCTCTTGGCTTTCGATCCCTCGGCCGGCAGTGCTACCACCTCGAGGCACCAGGTTCGCACCTGACATTCGCGGCAGTACGCCTTGGCCACCGCCTCCCCCACTTCCGTGCTCGGGAAGAAGATGTCCGTGTCCTGGCCTTCACACCGTCTCTTGGTCACGGTTCAACCCTCGCCGGATCAGCTTCCTTCCTGCCGCGGAGTCGCTGGAGGCGTCCTCCTTGGCGATCCGGTGGACCTGGGCCATCTCGTCCGGTTCGAGGAGCACTTGGAGCACCACTTTCGGCATCGTGTTGACCTCCGCTAATAGGTTGGATTAGAGTCTACTACATGCAGACCGTTGAGCAGTACCCGTGGCGCGACGTGGTGGTGGGCACCTACGTGTACGACGCCACTGGGAAGCTGTGGCGCGTCATCGAAGCGCACCCGTCCCGGCCGTACACGTTCCGGTGCACCACCAGCGTGGGGGACATCGCCGTCATCTCCCTGCCGCCGGAGAAGACGGTGACCGCGATCGTGCCCGACGAGGACGAAGCGCTGCGGGCGCTCGCCGAGATACTGGGGGCCAAGGCCATGGAAGGCCAGATGACGGTCGCCCCGGTCCCGTTCACCGGCGCCCGGGGCGGGGCTCCGCGGCTGCGCTCCCATTTGAAGATCATGCACAACGCCTACACGGAACCGTCCATGAAGTTCCCCGAGATGGTCCGGCTGCACGACACGCTGCATGCCGAGTACAACTACCTGGTCCCCCACACCCACAGGAGCGCCTGATGGCAACCATTCCCGAGCTGCACTACTACGACCCGCAGGTCATCACCCCCGGCCCGGAGCCTCGGCAGCGTTGCCACTGCGGCTTCCGGTTCGACCGCTGGGAGGAGTTCACTGAGCACATCGTCCGCGTCACCGTGACGGCGGCGCAGACGATCATCGACGCGCCCGCCAGGCAGGAGTTCACCGGGTCGGCGATCCTCGACTCGTTCTACAGCGGCAAGCGCCAGGCGTTCGAGCGTGTCGGGACGGTGCGTTGAGCTACTGTCCTGTCTGCGACACCCACCACCCGGTGGATTCGATCACCCGCGGCCACGTGGAGCGTGGCGTGGTTCACAACGAGCTGGGCGTCAGCCTGGCAATCGAAAGGATGGGCAATGATGGACGAGATGTTCCAGAAGGCGCCGGAGAAGCGTGACGACGAGCCCCCCAAGGCGGTGAGGCGGGACCGCTGGGGCCGGCCACTGATCCTCCAGCCGGACGGGTCGTCGGAGCCGTACATCCGCGCCTCCACCATGGCGGGCGCGCTGGACGACAAGACCGCCCTGGGCGACTGGAAGGCCAGGATGACCGGGCGTGGCGTGGCCACCAGCCCGGACCTGCAGGCCGGGTTCGCCGCCATCCCGGACATGGACACGAAGGAGGGCAAGGAGACGGCCAACGAGCTGGCCGAGCAGGCCCGCGAGCGAGCCGGCGCGAACCGGAAGCGCGTGATGGGTACTGCCATCCACTCGTTCACCGAGGTGATCGATCGGGGCGGCAAGCCGGAACACGTCCCCCAGGACCTGCACAAGGTGCTCCACAACTACGTGTCGGTCACCTCCGGGGTGCGCTGGCTGGCGTTCGAGCAGTTCGTGGTCGTCGACTCCGTGCGGGTCGCCGGCACGGCTGACCGGATCGGTGTGCGGGAAGGCGAACTGCCTCGCGTGTGGGACATCAAGACGGGCCGGGTCGACTACGGTCACCTCAAGTTCGCCGTCCAGCTCGCCCTGTACGCGCACGGGCAGCTCTACAACCCGGCCACCGGCGCGCGTCGGCCGTGGCCGCAGGTGGACCTGTCGATCGGGCACATCCTGCACGTCGACCCCGTGTCCGGCGAGGTTCAGTCGTACGACGTGGACCTGCTGAAAGGCTGGGAGGCCGTCCAGGCGGCGCGCATGGTGTACGACATGCGCAAGGACCGGGACATCATGCGCCCGTCCTCCCCGGCCGGGACGAAAACGATCATGCAGCAGTTGGCAGCGTGCCGTACGCTCGAGCAGTTGAGCGCGCTGTACAAGGCGACCGGCAAGCAGTGGGAGCCGAAGCACAAGAAGTTCGCGGACATCATGGCCGAGGACATCAAGTCCCGGATCCGCTTGACGCCGACTATTACCTCCTAGTAACATTTGTTGTGCGACACACGCACGTGAAGAAAGGCTGACATGTACGACGAGTTCTTCCAGCGGGGAGGCAACTACGCCCCCTCGTTCAAGTTCGACCCGATCGGGGCGAACGTGGCCGGCGAGATCCTGAGCATCGACCAGCAGGACCAGACCGATTTCGACGACCCCAACAAGAAGCTGTACGACGACCGCGGCAACGTCAAGCAGCAGTTGCAGATCATCCTGCAGACCCCCCTGCGCAACTGGCAGGGCGTGTCCAGGATCCCCGCCGACCAGGAGACGGGGCAGCCGCAGCCCCCCAGCATGGATGACGGCCGGCGCGCCATCTACGTGAAGGGCTGGATGATCGGCGCCGTGGGTGACGCCGTGGAGAAGGCGACCGGACTGCGCGCCGCCCCGCAGGTGGGAGGCAGGCTGGCGGTCAGGTTCGCCAAGACCCAGCCGCCCCGCTCCGGTCGCGGGCAGGACATGAAGCTGTACGAGGCGGTCTACGTTCCGCCCAACCCCAGCGACCCCATGTTCCAGCAGGCGCCTAAGCAGCCCGTGGCCACGTTCAGCGCCCAGCAGGCCCAGCAGACCGGCAACGGGTGGGGCCAGCAGCCCGCTCCGCAGCAGGCCCCTCCGCAGCAGTGGC
>CAZVOU010000176.1:0-1984 GCA_964628605.1 uncultured Syntrophaceae bacterium | reverse complement strand
CTATTATAGTGCTATACGCAACAAGCAAATAAAAAAGCTATCGAAAAAATAGCTTTTATTTCACTCAATTAGGGTGTCGAATGTGGGTCTGAATATCTTGCGCGGGATTTATACCCTAAACTCCCCAAAAAGTATAACGTGCCAATCTGCCTGATTTCCTGAAAGCATTGCTACAACTGTGTTACAAGCGGTTTTTACCGCTTGTTTTTTGTCTCGAAACACGCTATAATATAACGTGTTTGAGGTGCTTATGGGACGTTTGGTTTATCATCGCAAGAAAGATTCCGGAATAACCTATGTGTACGAAGTTATGGAGGAACACTGGGACAAAGAACGCAAACAAATGCGCAGCAAGCAAGTCTGCATTGGCAAACTTGACTCCACGACAGGTGAGCTGGTTCCATCAAAACGGAACAAAGCAATTCCGCCTTTTGCCGCGACTGCATCGACATCTGTTATCGGACCCCTGCTGGTTTTGGATCAGATCGCCCGGGAAACCGGGCTTGTAACAACGCTGAAAAAGTCCTTCCCGAACAGTTGGGACCAGATTCTGACTCTGGCCTACTTTCTGGTCTGTACGGGCGACGCCCTGGTCCATGCGGATGCCTGGTGCAGAAACCACACGGTACCAGCAAGCGGGCCTTTTGCCAGCCAGCGGATGAGTGATTGGCTGGCGGCAATCACGGAAGATGGTCGTCAGAGTTTTTTCAAGATTTGGGGCAAGAGAATCAGTGAACAAGACTATTTGTGTTACGATATCACCTCGGTTTCCTCCTACTCGGAATTGAATGAATTTGTTCATTACGGCTACAATCGGGACGGAGAATCCCTGCCGCAGATTAATCTGGCCATGGTTTACGGCCAAAAGAGCCGGCTTCCCGTCACCTATCGTATCCTGCCCGGAGCGATTGGAGATGTCAGTACGATCAGGAAACTGCTGGCCAGTTTTGACAAACTGGACTATCCGGCCATGACGCTGGTCATGGACCGTGGATTTTACAGTCGCCAGAATGTGACAGAATTATTTGACAGCCGTTGCCATTTCATTATTGGCCTGCCCAGCAGCCGTCTGTGGTTGCGTGATATCATCGACCAATGCCAGGATGCGTTACATAGTCCGCGTGGCTATCGTCAACTGGATGCGGACAGCTTGTACATGCACACGCACCTGTATCAATGGCCCGTAAACAAGCGTCGATGCTACATCCACATTTATTATGACCCGCACAAGGCTGCCGATGATTTCGAGGCTCTTAACCGGCGCCTTCTGGTTTACATGCAAGAGCTGAACAGTGACAAGCCCAACCAATTGCATGAAAATGCTTACAAGCAGTTCTTTGTTGTGAAAGAGACACCTGTCAGAGGTCGGCAAGTCGAATACAACGATGAGGCGATTCGTGCGTACCGGGACCGGTATGCCGGTTTTTTTGCGATTATGACCACAAAGAAAATGGATGCACTGGAAGCGTTGGCGATCTACCGCAACAAGGATGTTGTGGAAAAAACGTTTGATGATTTGAAAAACGCCTTGGACATGAAACGACTGCGCATTCATTCATCCGGACGAATGGCTGGGCGGGTATTTGTCCAATTTATCGCCCTGATCCTGTTCAGTCAGATTCTGAAAACCATGCGTGAAAAGAATCTCTCGGGACGCTACTCGCCAAAACTCTTGCTCGGCGAGTTAGAATCATTGACCAAAATCCACTATACCAGTAAATATAACGATATCATCACCGAAGTCACCAAAGCGCAGCGCGAGATACTCGAGGCCTTTTCTGTCAATCCTGACACGCTATAAATTGCTGGGATTTCAGGTTGTAAGAGCAGATTTTTACATTATTGATAATCATATTTATTTCAGAGAAATAACTTTTGTTGATTTGAAAAATCCAGACTATGAAGTTCTTAGATTAATGTTGATTTGCAAACATTTTGTTATCTCAAATAGCAGTTTTAGTTGGTGGTGTAAGATCGTGAACTT
>CAZVOU010000175.1:0-1532 GCA_964628605.1 uncultured Syntrophaceae bacterium | reverse complement strand
TCATGACGGTGTCTTGTGGTACTCTATTATTGATTTGCCTCCGAAGGCATTGACTTCTCTGGCCGTAGGTAAAAGTGCTCGCGTTTATGTAGGAAAGATTGATGATGCCTTTAATCTTGATGGGTCGAAAGATGCTATTTTCCAAGCAATAGATAAGTGCCTGGCAATGACGCCAGAAGAGCCCCAGCAAAAGGTGCGCACATTTCATACACCTCGTAAGTATACAGTGCTTTAATATTTTAAGTGCGCAATTGAAGAAATAGTTCTTCAGCAATAGATCGGTCAATAATGATTTGACTTTTTTCATCCTTATCCGGATCATAATAAGTCAATTTGGCCGATATTTGATAGCTCGTAAGGAATACAGTGAGGACGTCAATAAATTTTTGACGAACAACGGATTGTGGATTTTTTGGGACTGGGATTTTCAATTGATTCCCACCAGCCCGAGTCCAGTACTCTCCAAAACAAATAGCCTGAATAACCACATAATCATATGTCTCATCACGAGGAATGACTCGGGAGTACTTCGATTCAAATTTATAATCAGCCATTGGCCATTTCCTTTAGCTTTCGAAGTGAATTCTTAGAAAGCTGCTCACAAAGTGTGGCAAACTCGATATCCTCAGGATTTATCTGAACATATAAAGTAGTTTCTTCGTTATCAATAATGCGACAGAAGTACCCTCCTACCTGCGTGTACACATTCCGATCCGGAAGAATGACGTCTTTGCCACGATTTAATACATCAAGAACAATTTGTACATTAGACATAGATTACCCACCCGTGTATAGTTGACTGACAGATTGATGACTTTTAATCCTGAGCATAGTCTCTGCTAATACATTGGCAAGACTCAGGACTCGGATTTTCGAACTTTTATACGTATCAATTGGAATTGTATCCGTGATGACTACTTCATCCAGTACACTTTTATTGATATTATCGTATGCTGGGCCCGAAAAAACGCCGTGGGCAGCATAGGCAGAAATCTTATTTGCACCTGCCTCTTTTAATGCTTGCGCTGCCTTTGTTAGTGTCCCCGCTGTGTCAATCATATCATCAATGATGATGCAGTTCTTGCCTTCGACATTGCCGATGACGTGCATGACCTTGACTTTATTAACACCAGTGCGTCGCTTATCCACAATGGCGAGCTCTATATCTTCTAATTGTTTGGAAACTGTACGAGCACGAGCGACGCCACCGGTGTCGGGGGAAACGATTACTAAATCATCTAGGGAGGAATTATTCCTCCAAATATCTGCCACTATCTCCACGGATGCTGAAATATTAGTAGTGGGAATGTGGAAAAAACCTTGCTGCTGCTGTGAATGAATATCAACAGTAATGACATACTCAACGCCAGCGGCCTCAATCATATCAGCAATTAGGCGCGCCGTAATAGGGGTTCTAAAAAAACCCGGACGCCGATCTTGCCTTGCATAGCCAAAATATGGGATTACTGCAACGATGCGCTTGCTATGCGATCTCCGTATCGCATCGATTAAAATCAGCATCTCCATAATAT
>CAZVOU010000174.1:0-10304 GCA_964628605.1 uncultured Syntrophaceae bacterium | reverse complement strand
ATTTTTGAGAAAGCCCGAGAGATTATAGAGAAAGAGCTTGAGGGACATGTAAGTTTTCTCACCCTTGATTATGGTTTCGAAAAAGTCCTGGGATCAAAATTACTCATCAACAGGCTCAATGAACTGAAGACCTTTCTGAATGGTTCGGACCCCGAACTCATGCCGGTGGGTATTCTTGTCCCCGGGGCAAATGGTGTCGGCAAGACATTTATATTCAAGGCTTTCGCTAAAGAGTGCGGTTGGCTTGCCGTGGAGTTGAAGAACGTCAGGGGTCAGTACGTTGGCCAGACGGAAAGTAATTGGGAGCGGATACGGTCGGCTCTGGAGGCCATGGGGAAGGTGATGGTCTTCTACGACGAGGCTGACACTGAGATCGGGGGCAGGGGGCCTCAGACTCATGAGGTTGACAGGCGCCTGTTCGGGTCCATGCTCCGGATGATGTCCGACCCTAACAACAGGGGAAGGATAGTCTGGATAATCATCACTGCCCGTCCGGATCGTCTTGAGCCTGACATCAAGCGCT
Organism: uncultured Syntrophaceae bacterium; assembly: GCA_964628605.1. Taxonomy (GTDB): domain Bacteria; phylum Desulfobacterota; class Desulfomonilia; order Desulfomonilales; family Desulfomonilaceae; genus CAITZA01. The sequence continues at coordinate 9,781 of CAZVOU010000174.1, read as the reverse complement.
CGGGGAGGGCGGGCGAACACATCCCCGTCTTTGACATTCACGGAGCAGAGCGGGAAGGATACGTTGGGGCCCTTTTTTCAAGGGCAGGGGTTGATTTGGATCGGATGGATCCGGCCCTTAGAGAGAGAATACTCAAGGTAACAGAGAAATACTATCCAGCGGATTTTGACCATTTAATCACTGAACTGAAGCGCAGGAGAGCCCTGGACCGACAGATCAGTCCCGAAACCATAATTGAAGAAGCCATCAATTTCATGCCGTCCGATATATCGAGACAACGCGAATTACAGGAACTCCTGGCTGTCCTGGAATGCACATCGAAGAGACTTCTCCCTCAAAAATATGCTAATCTGTCACGTGAACTTGTGGAACAGCAACTGAAGGATCTTAATATCTCAATGAGAAAGCAGGCATGATAATTTTAGGAATAGAAACCTCATGTGATGAAACATCGGCTGCGATAACCGAAGGCGCTTCAAGGGTTTTGTCAAATGTGGTGGTTTCTCAGATAGACATTCACAAGGAATACGGCGGTGTCGTTCCCGAGTTGGCCTCTCGTAAGCACATAGAAGCCATATCATGGGTTGTGGACAGGGCATTCGAGGAGGCTGGAGTCTCTTCCGGGGAAATAGACTGTATAGGTGTGACCCGCGGCCCTGGGCTGATAGGATCGCTACTGGTAGGTGTCGGCGTGGCAAAGTCCATCGCCATGGGACTCAAAAAGCCGATTTGCGCCGTTAATCATTTACATGGGCACCTTTTTGCGTCATTTCTGGAGAGAAGTGACTTGAAGTTCCCATTTGTCGGCATGGTAGTCTCCGGTGGACATACGAGCATATTCCATGTCAGGTCTGTTACCGAAATTGATGTGATCGGCAAGACGCGCGATGACGCTGCGGGTGAGGCCTTTGACAAGGTTGCCAAGCTGCTGGGTCTGGGCTATCCCGGTGGCGCCATAATAGAGAAAATGGCCGAAGAATCGCCTACGAATGACATTAGACTGCCTCGGGCCTTAATGGAAAAAGATAATCTGGACTTTTCATTTTCAGGACTGAAAACGGCAGTGATGAAGAAATCCGAAGAAATTCTCGGGGTCCGGCGCCGTAATGACATCCCCGGCAGCTTTCACGCATTAGCATACGATGAGACTGATCCACAAACTCAGGTTAATCTCAAGCGTATATGTCGAGCCTTCCAGGACGCAGCGCTCGACGTGCTGGTCACCAAAGGATTGTGGGCGGCAAAAGCGCTTGGCGCAAATAGTATTGTGGTATGTGGTGGAGTGGCGGCCAACAGGACTCTTCGAAACAAATTCTCCCGTGAGGGCGAACGTTTCGGAATTGAGGCCATTTTCCCTTCTGTGCCTCTTTGCGCCGACAACGCCGCCATGATCGCGGCCCGAGCCGCATTCCTGGCTCAGGAAGGGCTATACGATGACCTCGCTTTCGGGGCTACGAGCAGACTTTAGTGTTATGACATTGATTGTATGGAGTTGATTATGGAGAAAGTGGAACTAACGCCCATCTTCGATGAGTCGGCCATCAAGGTTCGGATTGCGGAACTGGCCCAACAGATAGCATCAGATTATCCGGATGGTGGGATAGTTTTCATCGGCATATTGAAGGGAGCGTTTGTTTTCCTGGCCGATCTGGTAAGAGCGCTGGAAAAGCCGTGTCATGTCGAGTTCGTCAGGATTTCTTCTTATGGATCATCAAAGACGAGCAGCGGAGAGCTGAAAATCCTGCTTGATATAGCCTGTTCCATAGAGGGTAAGGACGTCATACTTGTTGACGACATAGTTGATACAGGACTGACTCTGAGTCAGTATCGCGAACGTCTCCTGGAACAGAAACCACGTAGCCTGAAAATAGCGGCTCTAATCAACAAGACGGGAAGGCGTGAGAAAAGCGTTAATCTCGATTATTGCGGATTTGATCTCGATAAAGGATTCCTGGTGGGATATGGGCTGGACTGTGATGAGCATTACAGAAACCTTCCCTGTGTTTGCTCCATAGACTCCACTCACTGATCCTGGGAACCGGGGGAATTCCGGGTCCGGTGTCAGCGCAGGCTCGAAAGACAGGTCATTTCTTTAACGAATCCATGAGAACCGGTTTAAGTTGTGTCGCTCCAAAAATTAACGAGCCGAGCCATCCGCCGATGCAGGCCGCAAGGAAAAGCTGAGCTTGGGCCATGAGTTCAGGCTGGTCATATATTAGCCTGTAATACAGGAAGAGATCGACAAGCAAAAAAGATACAAATCCTCCCAGCAGATAAACTCGCCGAAACCTGTTACGACCTATTTTCAACGCCATACCAGCCACAAAAAAAACAAGCATCAATGAGCCTGTCCCTATGGCGAATCCCATAAATCCTGATTTTAAAAACAAGTTGAAGTCCATACCTGCCCGCCTCAAAATTTAATGTGTGTTCTTATCGACAATGGAGCGACGGATTTGTTTGTAACTGTGGAAGGACAGGGGATTTCATAAAAAATCCCCTGTCAGAGAGAGTTAGATTTTAAAAGTGTCCATCATGGATAGGGCTGCTTTTCGTCCCGCTCCCATGGCGAGGATGACCGTGGCCGCGCCTGTAACGATGTCGCCTCCGGCCCAGACCCTGTCCTTGCTGGTCTTGCCGGTTTCAGGATCAGCTACGATGTTGCCCCATTTATTGGTGTCGAGATTCTTGGTTGTAGACGGGACCAAAGGATTTGCCCCGTTTCCGATAGAGACGATGACCGTGTCGCATTCCTTTTCGTAAATTGCTCCTGGAATGGGAACGGGTCTGCGTCTTCCGGACGCGTCAGCTTCGCCTAGTTCCATCTTCTGGAGTTTCAGGCCGACAGCCCAACCCTGTTCATTGCCTATTATCTCCAAAGGAGAGCTGAGAAGTTCAAACTTCACGCCTTCTTCGACGGCATGGTGGACTTCTTCTGCCCTGGCAGGAAGCTCATCCATGGTGCGTCTGTAGACGATGGTGACTTCCTCTGCGCCAAGTCTGAGAGAGGTCCTTGCCGAGTCCATGGCCACGTTTCCGCCACCAAAAACTACAACCCGACGGCCTTTGGCCACAGGTGTGTCGGCCTGAGGGAACATGTAGGCCTTCATGAGGTTTGCGCGTGTGAGGAACTCGTTTGCTGAATACACTCCGTTGAGATTCTCTCCAGGTATTTTCAGGAACAAGGGCGCTCCAGCGCCTGATCCAATGAACACGCCATCGAATTTTCTCTTTTCAAGAAGATCGTCAACCGTTTCAATGCGTCCTATGACCCAGTTGGTCTGGAATTCAACGCCCATTCTTCTGAGTTCATCGACTTCTGCGCGCACAATGGCTTTTGGCAGCCTGAATTCAGGTATTCCGTAAACCAGAACGCCTCCAAGCTCATGAAGGGCCTCAAATACCGTGACAGCCACACCTTTTTTTATCAGAGCGCCCGCCATGGTGAGACCTGCGGGGCCCGAGCCAACGATGCCCACTTTGAGGCCAGTTGGCTTGGCAAGCTCAGGCATCTGACCTCCGCCGTGAATCGCAGCGTAGTCCGCTACATACCTTTCAAGGCGTCCAATGGCGCATGGCTCATTCTTGCCCTTTGCGCCCACAACACACTTGGATTCACATTGCGATTCCTGAGGACAAACTCTTCCCGCAATACGGGGCAGACTGTTTTTTTCCTTTATTTTCCAAGCTGCGCCAATCATGTCACCGGCTTTGACCATGTTGACAAAGTCTGGAATGTCGACTTCAACCGGGCAGCCTTTCATACATGAAGGTTTCTTGCAGCTTAAACAACGGCTCGCTTCCAAAAGGGCCAAATCGTTTTCGTATCCGAGAGCAACCTCATAAAAATTATGGGCCCTTTCTATCGGATTCTGTTCTGGCATCTTCTGACGGGGAATTTTTGGTTTTTTTGCGGGCTTGGCTTCTTGGTCGCTCATTATGCGCCTCCCGGAAAAGTACATTGACACGCGCGTGGAGTGTCACGGAAATTATTTAGCGCTATAAGCTCCTGACCTTTGTACATGGCCAGACGCTTCATCAAAAGATCAAAATCAACCTGTAGTCCATCGAATTCCGGACCATCCACACAACCAAACATGGTTTTCCCACCAACTTCAACACGACAGGCGCCGCACATTCCTGTGCCATCGACCATGATCGGGTTCAAACTCACTACTGTGGGCAGGTTAGCCTTTTTGGTCACGTTTACCACTGCCTTCATCATTGGAACCGGGCCTATGGCCACAACCAGGTCTATCTGCTGGCCCTTGTCTATCAGACCCTGCAAAACCTGGGTGACAAATCCGTGGAAACCGAATGATCCGTCGTCAGTAGAAATGATCTGCTCATGGCTGACCTTTCGCATCTCTTCGGTCATCACCAGCAGTCCCTCAGTCCTGGCGCCCAGGATACTGATAACGTTGTTCCCAGCGTCGAACATGCCCTTGGTTATTGGATAGAGAGGAGCGACTCCGATTCCACCGCCGACTCCCACCACCGTTCCAAAGTTCTCAATGTGAGTCGGTGTGCCCAACGGGCCGCAAATATCCTGAAATTTCTCCCCCACACACATTGTACTCATGAAATAGGTAGTAGAGCCCACCTCCTGCCAGACAAGAGTTATGGTTCCTTTCTCCACATCCTTGTCGGCTACGGTGAGTGGGATTCTTTCTCCGTTTTCTGTGGTTCGTAATATAATGAACTGACCTGGCCTGTGAGCCTCAGCTATCGCAGGAGCAGATATGACCGCTCTGTTTACTCCAGGGCCAATCCTCTCTTTCTCAAGGATCTCAAACATTTAGTGAACCTCCTCGAACTTCGATCGCCTTCTATTTTGTTTTGGACTTAGTCGGTAGAATCAGAGACTGCAGAAGGAAAATATAAGTTATATGTTTAACACAACTTTTATGCTAGCTGCAACAGCTTTGTACATGAAAAACGGTTTTACGAATATCCGCTAAAAATAAGGATAATTCGAACTTCTTCATGAAAATATGTTCACTATTCTGAAATACGTTCCAGGATTTTATAGAACTGGGAGTTGTTCTTTACCGAACTAAAGATTGGGTCTTTCCTGAGTTTGTCATAATTGGAGTATCCGCGGTCAATGGCCAGGTTGAGGAATTTGAAGCAGTTTACGCTGTCATTGGCCAATGCGCTCATTCCGGCAAGGTTGTAGAGGTGGGCAGGGTCCCCGGGTTCAGCTTCTGAGGCTTTTTTCATCCACATCAGGCCGTTCTTGACGTCCCCAGACATGGCCAGGGCCAGGGCGTACGGGGAATAGAGAAGGTTTGCATCGGGCGAGGAGTTGATCCATTTTTGGAGCAGGCGCAGGGCGTCATCTACCCTGTTCTCCTCGAGGTACAACATGCCGAGATTGGAGATTGTATCGGGTGTCGCTTCCTGGTCGGAAATCATTTTCTCATATATTTTTCTTGCCGCGTTCCTGTCTCCTGATCTGTAGAATGCCAGGGCCAATGAAAGTTTTAGCTGAGGATCGCCACCGGAGAGTTGGACGGCCCTGGTGTAGCGGGCGATGGCTTCCTTGCTGTCCCCTTCTTCGAGCGCATAGGCTCCGAGCATCTTGTGAATTTCCGGATTACTTTCCTCAGACGCCAGTATCCTTTTCAGAGCGGATTTTGCCTCGTCTTTTTTTCCGGCCCATTTCAAAGTCTTGGCCAGGTTGAGGTCTCGCATTACCAGTAAACTGTTGTCCATACCATCCATAACATCTTTAAAAATGCCGGAAATATTTTCAGTGGAAACATTTTGGCAATCTTTGACAAGCCCGGCTTCTAACATCCTGTTCATGATCAGCACGGCAATCTGTTGATGGAGTTCTATTGTGGGATGAACATGATCCAGGAAGCTTTCGTCTCCGGCCAAACCTGACGCAATGCCTGATTCCAGAGACCTGTTCTCAACGAATTTCCTGAAGTCAACCAGGGTGGCATTACGTGAGTCAATCACAGAGTAGAATTCCGACTCCAGCGGTGAAGTGGCACGTAGCGGGCAAATGTCCAGGTCACGCGCTCTGGTGAAATAATGGCGGGCCTCCGTGTGTTTTCCCAGTCCATCAAGTGCCTTGGCCATCATGAAGTTGGCATTGGCATGGTCCTTCAGCCTTTCAAAAACAGGTGTTAGCTGGTCGAGAGCCTCCTGGAAATTGCCGGATTTGATCATTTTATCGACTGAATCAAGTTTTCTGTCCAGTTCCGCCTTTTCCCGTGAAGTCATCCTGGGGTCATGTTCAGACTTGAAAGGTGAAAAATCCCTAAGATTTGAGGCTGGGCTGACAAAAATGACAGGAACCCCTGCTGACTCGCTGAGATCCAGCAACGCGTTAAGGTTATGCCTGAAATGAAGGGCCACCCCCTTAGCAAATTCATCATCACGGTGATACAGGTCCAGGCCCGAGCTTCTGTCCAGGATTGCGCTCGCCTCATCCTGGAGTATTGTCTTTCCGGGGTCGCCGGAGGTTGTCACCCCGTCATCAGCCGCTTTACCCGCTGACTGATTGTCCGATCCCTTAAGGAGATGTTTCATAACCTGGTAGAGCCGCGATTTTTCAAGGTAGGCTTCGAGCGTCAACACATAGGGGTTTTTTTCAAAAAAAGCCGAATAGGATCGTCGCTCCAGGAACTCGTTCTGCCCGGTATATATCACGAAAAGATCCGGCTTGTACTGAAGGGTTTGCTTCATCAGAGGCAGTATTCTGTACGAGGCGTACGATATTCCCCCGAGATTGATGACTTCGTATTTTGTCCCGTTATGACATGAATTCAGCAACTCCTGAAGCCATCTGGGGAAAGATGTTTTCCAGTTGAAGGGGTGTCCGTAGGTGGTAGAGCCACCGAAGGCAAATATCCTGAAGGTATTGGCCGGCTTGACCGAGCTGAAGGATGCCTCGTTGAAGTATCTCAGGCGTTCCCTGGCAATGGTTGTGTTACCGTTACTCTCTGAAAACAAGGACTGAACGGCGGAAAAACCGACAAAAGGATCCTCAGTCGGGGGTGGCCCTGTAGGCCCAAAAATCCTCAAGGCGCCTTCCAGCACCGCAAAAAAGATCACACTCACAATGAGTCCAAGCGCAAGATCGCGAAAAAATCTTTTCTTGTATGATGAATGGATGGAATCGGTCGAAACTGAATTTGCAGGTTTTTTCAGTCTGATTTTTTCCGGTCTTTTGTGATTTTGTGAGGATTTTTTCATGTGAGTTCGTCATATTTGACGTTTGTGCCAACATTGATTAAAATGTCCGGATACTGCCCCGTAACGACCTGAATAATCAGGTTGTGAGGCGGTAAATTTTACAGTGTAAGTCCGAGGTGGCTTCTCATGAACAGGACATTGTTTGTGGCGTTGAGCCTGCTCTTGTTGGCCTGGGCCCTCACGCCCGTAGAATGTTCAGCTCAGCAGGACCCCGTGAAGTGGTCTGCTCCCATGAACGATTATCCGACCCAATGGAATCCATCTGCGGCTCCGCCAAGCCATTATAACCAGTATGGTTACACATATCCTTACGGGGCTTACGGATACGGATACCAGGGCCAGTATCCGAGCGCCTATCAGGGCAACCAATATTATGGCGGCCAGACCGGCAACCCATACTACGGCTATTACGGACAGTAGAGACTATTCCTCATTGACAGTCTGAAATCACGCTATTGACTGACAATCGTTTGATCAGCGAGCGTCCCAGTCGGCGACCATGCTGTTGACCGCATCAAGGATTTTGTCCATGTCAACCAGTACGTTCTCCTTGCGCTTTCTGCTTCTTAGCTCGACTTTTCCTTCCGCAAGCGCCTTTTTGCCGATGGTCAAACGGATAGGGATTCCCATCAGATCGGCGTCCTTGAACTTTACCCCGGGTCTTTCATTTCGATCATCCAGCAGAGTGTCCAGCCCGTTGTTCCACAACATGCCGTAAATCGTTTCTGCTGCAGTGTCGATTTCCTCGTTTTTTGCTCCTACAGTTGTGATGATTACTGTGAACGGAGCGATAGGGGGAGGGAATATTACGCCGTCATCATCGTGGTTCTGTTCAATGGCCGCCGCCGCAGTCCTGCTAACGCCAATTCCATAGCAACCCATGATCATGAAGGTTTCCTTACCGTCCGGGTCCAGGAATGTAGCGTTCATGCTCTTTGAGTATTTTGTTCCGAGCTTGAAGATGTGCCCTACCTCTATTCCCCGGTTCATCACAAGTTTTCCGCTGCACCTGGGGCAGGGGTCTCCTTCGCTCGCCGATCTGAAGTCCCCATAGGCGTCCACCTGGAATCCCGATAATGGACTCACGTTGATGATGTGGTAGTCTTTCTCGTTGGCGCCGACAACAGCGGAATCCATGCCACGTATGGCGTAATCGGCCAGTATTCTGACTCCTGACAAGCCTACGGGGCCAGAAAAACCAAGAGGGCCACCGGTAATTTCGTTGATAAGTTTTTCATCCGCAAGCTCAATTTCCGAGGCTCCGATGAAGTTCTTGACCTTTACGTCATTGAGTTCGTGGTCGCCTCTGATGAGCACCACTGATGCGCCTTTGTCGGTTTTCAGGATGAGCGTTTTTATCAGGTCACTCGGGGCCAAGCCCAAAAACTGGGAGACTTCCTCAATTGTTTTTGCTGATGGTGTGGCTACCTTTTTTGGCGCCCCATCGAGTAATTTGTCGGTAGATGGGCAGGGTCTTATTTCGGCTTTTTCCAGATTGGCGGCATAATCGCAGGTATCGCATGAAACCACGGTGTCCTCGCCGGTATTTGCCAAGACCATGAATTCGTGGGAGAAACTGCCGCCAATGGGGCCCGAGTCCGCTTCCACCGCTCTGAACTGAAGGCCGCATCTCCTGAAGATTCGCTCATATGCGTCTCTCATCGCTAAATAGGTGACTTCTGCGCCTTCCTCAGTGGCGTCGAAGGAATAGCCGTCCTTCATGATGAATTCCCTGCCCCTCATTAGGCCGAATCTGGGTCGTATTTCGTCACGGAACTTTGTCTGTATCTGATATAAATTCAGCGGAAGATCCCTGTATGAGCGAACATCTCTTCTGACAAGGTCGGTGATAACTTCTTCGTGAGTCGGGCCTAAGCAACATTCCCTGTCATGCCGATCTTTGAAACGAAGCAGTTCGGCTCCGTAAACATCCCACCTTCCGGATTCCTTCCACAACTCCGAAGGCTGAACGGTGGGAAGAAAGACTTCCTGGGCGCCGGACGCGTCCATTTCTTCACGGACTATCTGTTCAACCTTTCTCAATGACCTGTAACCAAGCGGCAAATATGAGTACACTCCGGCTGTGAGCTTTCTGATCATGCCTGCACGTAACATGAGCTTGTGGCTGACCACCTCAGCGTCGGCAGGGTCTTCCTTCAAAGTAGGAACATGGAGTTTCGACATTCTCATGAGCTTTTCCTCGGGTGTTCGATGATTTTTTCCGGACCCTCTTTGTCGCGCAGGGCCTCTGACGAATAACTTTTTACATTTATCAAATTTATTGATTTGAGGCAAATTTTGCTGAATAAGTCATCATAGGCTTGCGTTTCTATCTATGGCGACAGAATTTTGATTCAAGCGGGATCCGGATATTCGAAGACAATCACCACCAAGTTGCCTCAAGTAGACTGGCGCCATCAAATCGTTATGACTTATGATGTATCTGTGACGGAACTCCGATGCATATGATATAAACTACTCTAAAGTTTAGCAGACCGGGAAGTCAAACATGCAGTTCTTGGACACACAGAAGATCGTCGAAGCAGCCGAAAAACTCAGGGAACTTAGC
>CAZVOU010000173.1:0-6913 GCA_964628605.1 uncultured Syntrophaceae bacterium | reverse complement strand
TGAGTTTCAATTTTTCCGATGCCTGTCATTCCGACCATCACTGATTCGGGAATAGAGGGGAACCTGGCTTTTACCCTGCAGACATTGCCCTGTCTTGGAACGACCTCGGCGCTGGGCGCAATTTCAGACACACTTGATTGGTATCCCTTGACAGGGTCGTTGTTCAGGTAAATGCGTACCGGTTGCCCCTTTTTGACCAAAGCCGCCCTGTAATCAGGAACCAGAATTTCGGCGCCCAGTTCCGAATGTTGCGCAATTTCACAAAAAGGATCACCTGCGCTGATTTTCTTTCCAGACAGGCTTTCCACATCTTTGGTGGTAATTATTCCATTTACAGGCGATGTGATGTCGAGAAACTGAGACTGCCATTTCAGGAATTTGAGTTCCTCTCTCTTTTTGAGGCGTTCCAGTTCCAGAATTTTAACTTCACCTAATTTGGAAGGGGTCTTGTCCGCTTCGAGTGTCAATCTCTGAATCTGTTTATCTATGATTTCAATTTCACGTTCGGCCTTGGACATCTTGAGCTGGATTTCTTTTGTGTCCAGAGATGCAAGAATGTCTCCCTTACCAACTACACCCCCTTCCTTCACGAAAACCCTGTCTATCAGACCGTCTATTCTCGAAAAAGCGAAATACCTCTCCCACGGAACCACTGCCGCTTCTCCTCCGACCGTGTGATTGATTGGGAACAAGAACAGCAGGAATGTCACCAGGGCTATAAAAAATGTAACTACTGTCCAGGTCCGCCCGCCCAGACGTGCGAAACCGCTCTCCATTGGAGTGTCGGGATTCATCAGTTTGCCCATGGAGGGTTTTTGCTGGAGCATCCATTTTTCTGACAAAACCCTAGTTATAAGCGGGCCTGATTCAATTAACGCCATTACATTTAACCGGGAAGGAGCCTCATCCCCAAAAAATTCGCACACCAGATGGGCTATTGGCTTGTCCCCGTCCGTCAATGGAACACTAAGAAAATAACAGGATTTTGAAAACTGAGTATATGCGCTTACAGCGGATTGAACACCATCCGATATGCCGTGCCCTTCAAAGTTACATTCTGCGTCCTGACAGGAGATCAATAGTCCTTTGTTTAAGTCTTTTATTCCGAGGGCCAAATCATTCATTCTGGAATAAGACTCGGATTTCTTTTCCACTGTTGGTTGGTGGTTTGTAGCTATAACTCTCGAGGGGCCCCCAATGTGAAAAGCTATGAAACATCTGTCAAATTCTATAAACGCACGTAAATCGTTGACCAGAAACAGGCAGAATTCTGAAAAGTTCTTCTGCAATGACGCCCTTTTGGAAATCTCAAATGCCAGTGCCAGGCAGGCCTCTTTTGTCTCGATCTTTAGATGTGCCTGATCACTGTCCTTAACCACGGCTTCAGATTGATACATTTGCAGTCACCATGTATGTGAATAGCAGGGGAACGATCATAATAAGGTCTCCTGATTAAAAATTTTAACAGCGGCAGAAAACAAACGTCCTAACAGGCTAGACGGAGGCGATTGAACTGCGCAACGACCTGTAAGCCCTATTGGTAGCCCATCTGCATTTTCAAAAGGAATTTCGCCAATATACTGGGCATCAAGGGGAGCGTCCCTGTGGTTTTCTGTCTTGGCCTCCGTGGCAATTTCACCACCAAATCTGCTCGAGAACGGAGAGTTCCGTATGTCTTTCTCACTATATGGTTTTATGGATTCAACCTTTTTTTTGCGCATCATTCCTGAGCCTACCGGAAACCAGACATAAGCGGTCTGGCCTTGAAATATCCTGGCTCGTTCGGATTCAGGAACCAGCACCCGGACTACTGTATTCTGAGAGGTTTTTAATTCGCCGATCACTGCGCCCTTGCCCGGCTGATATCCTTTTTGCGCACGATAGTCGAGGCCTGTCACCAATCCTCGGAGAGTAGATAAAATGCCGGACACCGCCAAGCTCGAGTCATTCTCCAACAGCTTGATTTCATGCTCCAGTTGTTCGCATTCAACCTGTTTTTCCGCAGCTTTCGACATTTCTTTGTCATCAAGTAACAATAAATCAACTCTGGTTTTTGAAACCAGGTAATCCACCCTTTTGGTAAAAAGGCTGAAATTAAGAAAGGTTGGGTCAAGTTCAAACATCGGAGTTTTTTTCTCGATGAATTGACCATCCCTGATGAACATGCCGCTGATCGGAGCTTGTAACGGAACTGTTATTTTCTGGGTGATTGCCGAATCCAGATAGCAAGGATAAACTGTGGACCCTGATATTGGCCGTGTTAACCCGATCACCCCCAGCAATACCATTGCGAATAATATTGCGGCCGCCTTGGGCCTGAGTCTCATTTCTGATCGTCGAGCGTACAGATTGGACAGGCCCCTAGCCAATGGAAGCGCCACAAGAGCGACAAGCCCCAACAACGCCAATAAAAAGCCCACGAGTTTGTTAAAGCGGAAATATACCCCCAAAACAATCGCAAAATATAGAAAGACACGGTAAAAAATGGCCGAAATGCCGTATATAGAAAAAATCCATGTCTCCCTGCGGGTGTTGGAGGGGTTGTTTACGCTTTCTATCCCCAGGACACGGTTTAGAAAAAGGAACTTGATGTATGCCAGCGATTTTGACCCCAGATTTGTTATGCCCAGATAATCCGAAAGGATATAATATCCGTCATATCGCATCAGTGGGTTGGCGTTAAACGCTACCGTGGAAAAGAAAGAGACCGCCATGAGGTAAAACGCCAGAGAATTCAGTAATCCCGGACGTGAAAAATACCACATGTATGACGCTATTATCGCTAGCGCCGCCTCCGCAACTAAGCCGGCTCCACTTATGGCAATGCGCTGTTTTCTGTCTGCCAGTCGCCATGCCTGGGTAGTGTCGCAATACAGGCATGGAAAAAATATTAAAAACGCCACCCCCATTTGCGGCACCCTGAGGCCATAGCTCTTGGCCCTGTATGCATGCGCAAATTCGTGGAATAGGGTGGTCAGGGCCAGGGTGAACCACAGATAGAGGAGATTATGGACATTAAAAAAATAGAGGAACGTTTGCTCCGTGGAAGTCAGCGCTGACAATGCGATGTATATAGCCCCTGGTGTCAGAAGCGCCAACATCGAGACGGACCATTTATTTGCCACTAGCCCGTAAATCCATAGGGTCCTCTCAAGGAATGAATCCGGATTGAAAAGAGGTATAAATGTAAAATAGATGCTTGCCAGTCGTCTGGAACTCCGTGCTCTGGATATGCGAGCAGCCAGCTCAGTCTGGAACTTGGCCGTTCCGTAACCTGATCCAAGCAATAATCCGGCCTGAGCCGCTTTGCCTAATATCAACTGCGCATCCTGGCTGGTATAGTAGCAGCCTTTCAATTTTAAACGATCAATGGCTTCTTCGGCTGTTAGAGTTCCGTCAAATATTTTCAGGAATTCATGTTCCCATCTCGACAGTCGGAAGTACCGTTCCGTCACCGGATCTCTTAGGACTACTTTTTCATCGCCATCGGATTCATGCAAAGATGTTGCTTCAAGATCGGGTCTTAATTTTGGTCGGGGCTCCATGGATGTAACCTGGACTTGTATTAACTTGTAACAATTGGCAAAAACACTCTTCTAGGGGGACGGTTCGTTGTAATTGACTCCGGTTGTGCTGTTCAATTCGGCGAAAGTGGCGTTAACTTCACCTAACGACCTCAATTTCTCAATTTCATCGTAAAGAGTATCTGCACGGGCTTCATCAAAACTTATTTTATCGGTAGCATTTTTTGTCAGGCGCTGTTCAACAATTCTCAAGACTTTTTTACCACTCTCCAATGATTCGCCATTCCTTTTCAGTTCTGCGATCGAATCCATATAGGCCAAAGTGGAAGTCCTCACCTGCGACGCTATCCCTATAGCAACATTTCCAATTTCAGCTTCTGCGCTTGCTACCAGAGACCTTGCTGCCCTGGATTCGTTGAGATTGGCGACCCATTGCACGAAATCGAACTGAATTTGTCCACCGTAATCGCGCCAGTCCTTGTTGTACAGGTATTTGTCTTTATCATGCGTCTGACGCCAGTACGTATTGAGTCTCGGCAAATATTTGACCAGTGTGCGCTTGTAGTCATTTACGGAATTGAGATGGTTAAGGCCTGACTGTATAGCTTCTGGTCTGTTCCGGATGGCTATTAATTCAAGCTCTCTGGCGCAGACAGTTGGTGGTTGGTGTAATTCGCCAACCACAAGGAATCCGTCAACACAAGTGTCGGGAGAAATAGCAAGCGCTGAAGCCAGCATATTTCTTTGACGCTGGGTATCATTAACAAGTTTCTCCAAAAGATTTTGGGATTTACTCAGATTACGCCGGTGCCTGTGATAGTCCTCAACATTAATCAGTCTGCGTTCGAACAACTGATCAGCGTCTTTCATCAGTTCCTTTCTGAGGCTCACCAGCCTTTCCGTCTTGGGAAAAGCGTCCTGTAAACTTAGCAACCTGAAATATGATGCTTCGACTACGCCTAGCACTTTCTGTGCAACACGAACCCTCTGATAGTGTGACCTGAGTCTTTCGTTGATGGCGCTTCTGGATAGGTAGAATGCCAATGCCGCGTCGGTCGGACTCCAGTTGGTCTCCATGACCAGCCGGAAAGTGCTACGCTCATGACCAACTGCCCAGTTACTGACAGAACCACCTCCGCCAAAAGTTGGCGGCACTCCCTGGTTACCACCTTGGTCAGAATACGAATATGGAATGTTGTCCCGACCTGAAAGTTCGGAAGACACCAAAAAATTGGGCAACAGTTTTGTTTTGGAGCTATATTCTATGGATCGTTTGGATAATTCCTGAAATTGGGCGATTCGAAGATCGAGGTTGTTTGCCAGAGCAAGTGACCTGCAGTCCGATAAAGTAAGGTATTTCTTGCCGGTCACAGTCATTGCCGGTCTTATGCGCTTGTCGGCTACTACTGCGGCCGCTTTCATCAAGGAAACCGAAGCCTCCCCACCCTGTCGGACAGGATCAATCCTGCCTTCTCCCAACGCCTTGAGAACAGCAGGGGTGGGCTTTATGCGGTCAGCCAGGTGAGACTGACACGAAACCAGCATCATCAGGGTTCCGATGCAAATTGGAATGAGCCACTTTCCAGGCAGTTTTGTAAACAGCCGACCCATGGGAACCTCACTTGACCGGTTCCAGGGAGCCGATGGTTCCTACCTGCAGGATTCCATCCGGATTGTCTATTAATACATGAACTTTTAGCGTCTTTGATTGCGGATCAACCAAGACTCCAACCTTATCTATGATGCCTTCGTATTTTTTCCCGGATGAATGGGTAAACCTGATTCTGGATTCTTTTCTGAACCCTGACGCCCGATTTTCTGGAACATTGGCGACTGCATAGACCTTTGATTTGTCCACCACTGCGAACACATTGTCATACTGGTTGACCGCCTCGTCGGGTTGTTTGTATCTAACAGCAAGGTATCCGTCAAAAGGCGCTTTTATCTCGCATGATTTTAAATCCAGTTTCGCAAGTTTTAATTCTTCCCGAGCTTCCGCCAGACGGTGCTTTTCAATATCGACCTGGGTTCGGGCTTTGATAACATCCTGCTGCGTTCCTGCATTCAGGGAAAAAAGCTCCTCTTTGACTTTGAGGTCCTCTTCAGCATTTTGCACGGACAGCTCCACCCCTTTGACTCTCTCCTCAGCCTTACGAGCCAGTAATTTATATCTGTCAGGTAAAACTTCCAAAACAACTGAGTCCCTGGTAACCCGATCCCCCTCCTCAAAATGTATCTTGCCAATGATTCCCTTAACTTCCGAACCGATGTTAGCGGACCTGTAGGGATGAATAACGGCAGCCTCAATTCTGTCACCCTCATTCAGATAAGTGTTAGTGGTATTTTGCGGGTCTGATGGCGGGGTATAAGTGGCGCCGGTTTGCGAAGACGCCCTGGCCGCGACAGGTGGTTCGGACGCCAGGACATAGGATTGCAAAAACAGACATGAAAAGACTGCCAATGTTGTGACTAATGCCCGCCGGGCAAAAAGACTTACAAATGCTTCTCTAATGAAAATAACAATACTCGTTGGAACCATCAATTTAAAGGCCGTTAACATATCGGCCCCCCTCAAGCTCTTTTCATGATTAAACTAATTTGTGTGAGGCTATCACAAACGGTTATCTGGAGTCAAACAATTCTGAAGTGTAAGAGTAAGTAAGGTAAGATTTTGATTGATTATTTAGCCTCAACTGTTGAGGCTTGTCCGGTGCAAAAGTCAGGTGTTTCCACATCCGTCATGTACGGATGTGGTTGAACAATGTCAGGTTATGTGGCTAGGCTCGTCTGCAGGTCAGGATAAGTAGCTATTTTTATTGTGACGGCGCAATCCACTTCGCTATCTGGTTCAGATAATTGCTAATGCTCCCTTTAGACATCTTTAAAGATGGATTTATATTTAAAACCTCGCTAACTGTTTGTACGCCTTCACTCCCACCTGGCTCACTGTTAAGAGAAACCAGGGTGTTGGGGCCATAGGTAAAAACTCCCTCCGAACTATTGCCTGCAAGTATTTTGAAAGGACCCGATAGAGGGCCACCTGGAGAATCGCCTGTGACTTGTTCGACGTACGCTCCTCCATCAGGCGCATTTTGTTTCGGAGGCTCCGCTGTGTCCGAAACGTTGTTCTGAGCGCCGGTTTGTTGGTCGTCAGAGCGTGTTTGATCAGTTGACTGTCTTTGTTCAACAAAAGTTTTTTCAAAACTCATTTGCTCCGATTGAGTCTGCTCTTGAGCATTTGCAGTCGGCCCATAGAAATTGCCTGGGCCATTATCGGAACCCGGCCCGGAACTATGTGGAGCAAATACCGTGTTAGTCCCATTGTATGATATTGTCAAAAAAGGAGCGTCCGCGGGACTCATGTCCGATGTCATCCATAGCTCCGATGT
>CAZVOU010000172.1:0-12646 GCA_964628605.1 uncultured Syntrophaceae bacterium | reverse complement strand
TGGTCGGAAACAAGAACAGCCCAGTTCATTTCAGATATCCAGTCATAGACTTACCTTTGGCTGACTATACCAGAGTCTATCCCCTTGAGTACGAAGTCAACGGCAAAAAATGTTTCCAATTAGTCGAACGCCTTCGGATCTGGAAATGGTCTTACCACCTTTATCCACATCTGGAAATATTCTTTTCACATACCAGCCTGGAACACATATATATTGTAATATGCGCGACAACAATCCCTCCCGATGGTTTGAACCCTTACTGATCTTTTCAAGGACCTTACTTCACTTAAACATAACGGCATGATAATTGCTACTGCCATTTTCGAAATCGGGTGGCGCCTTCTATTGACTTGATTTCATCGGACGACAACACGAAGGCTTGGTATTTCTGTCTGGAGACAATATTGATTCCGTATACAACTTGGAGACTGTGAAAGCAGCGCAAGTTAGGAGTCGGCAAACACCGACTTAATCTAGTAGCGGCAGGAGGGAAAGGCATGTCGGTATCGACAACTGACCAGGGTTTTGATCTTGTAACCGAGCTTCTTGGTAAGACTCCGTTTGATAAGCCAAACAAGGTGGCCGTTTATTGCGGTGATCGAAAAGTCACTTATGGAGAATTGAACGCCAACATTAACCGGTTCGCCAATTTGTTGAAAGACATGGGCATTCAGCCACAGGATCGGGTGCTTATCGTTGCTCCGGACACTCCAGAATTCATGTACACCTTCCTTGGTAGCATGAAGCACGGGGCATGGCCTGTTCCGGTAAACACAATGCTCAAAGATGAGGACTACGCTTACCTATTGAAAGACAGTGACGCCAAGTTGATCGTTACAACTACTACCAGTCCCGCTGCGACAGTTGCCGCCGGCTTTCCATCACTCAAGAAACTTTTTGTGGACCAAGGCTACGATGACATGCTCAAGTCCGCCTCCTCCGAACCAAGACAATTCATCAAAGGTCCCGATGAAATTGCCTTCTGGCTATACAGCTCAGGCAGCACGGGCAAACCAAAAGGAACTCCGCACAGGCAGAAGGCGATGCTGCACACGGCCGACTGCTATTCCAAGGATGTGCTCTCAATAGTCCCTGAAGATGTGTGTTTCTCGGTGAGCAAGATGTTCTTCGCATACGGCATGGGTAACAGCATTTCTTTCCCGCTACGGGCAGGAGCCTCAACCGTTTTACTCTCCTCAGCCCCAACGCCGGAACTTGTAATTGAGACAATAAACAAATTCAGACCAAGTATTTTCTTCGGAGTTCCAACACAATATAACTCTTTGCTTAAAAAGATGGAGGGCCAGAAGTTTGACAGCATAAGACTCTGTGCATCAGCAGGCGAGGCTCTTCCGCCCGAAGTCTTTAACAAATGGTTTGAAAAAACCGGCCTTCAAATCCTGGATGGAATAGGTTCTACCGAGGCGCTCCACATTTTCATTTCCAACAGGATTGGCGACACTTGTCCGGGAACATCAGGAAAACTTGTTCCAGGATACGAGGCAAAAATAGTGGATGACGACGTCAACCCTATAGCGCCGATGGAAACGGGTCATTTACTTATCAGAGGCGCAAGCGTGACTCCCGGTTACTGGAACAAACCGGAGGAGAATGCTTCTAAATGTCTGCCCGATGGATGGTTCAGGACTGGCGACATGTACAGTCTTACCAAAGATGGTTACTACACCTATCAGGGTAGAGGCGATGATATGCTAAAAGCCGGGGGTCTGTGGGTTTCTCCCATGGAAATAGAACACACCCTGATGGAGCATGAAGCAGTTCACGAATGCGCTGTAGTAGGTCATGAGATCGAAGGCCTTGTCAAACCTTTTGCTTACGCTGTGTTAAATGAAGGCTGGCAAGACAAGCCTCAAGATGAATTGCAGAAAATCCTGATGGATTACCTCGGCTCAAAACTGCCCAAATTTAAACGTCCGTGGGGTGTGCGTTTTACTGACGACTTACCAAAAACCGCAACGGGTAAAATTCAGAGATTCAAGCTCAGAAATCAAAACTGATAGACACTGATGTAATGTCAATTAATGGCCCCGACTAGATGGCGGTCCTGATCCGGGGCCGCCTTCAACGGAGTTTTGATTATGAAGTCTTTTACGCTTGTGGGTATGGTTTGTCTGGTTGTGGTTTCACTCTTGATTGGGCTGACGCAACCGTTTTCTGGGCTATCGTCACAAGGACATTACGTTCTTGGAGTTGTAATCATTTCCCTTGGGCTGTGGATTTTCAGGCCTGCTACACTCCCCTTCCTGGCTGGGGGCGCATTTTTGATGGGGGGATGTCTGGCATTTAAGGCGCCTCTGAGCGCTGTAGCCGGAGGATACGCAAGTTCGGCCATGTGGGTTCTGATTCCGGCCCTCTTCTTTGGTTTTGCTTTGGTCAAATCGGGTCTGGGAAGAAGAATAGCTTATTTCGTACTCAAACTCTTCGAACCAACTTATCTTACAATATCGTTGAGCTGGTTTATCATCGGACTGATTCTTTCAGCCCTTACTCCGTCCATAACTGTCAGACTATCGATCGTGATGCCGATAGCGATGAGTGTCGTGGAGGCCTGCAATATACCGGAACGCTCACGTGGGTCTGCTCTGATAGGTTTGGTGGCATGGGGAACTGCGCTTCTACCCGGAACGGCATGGCTGACCGGTTCACTTTGGGGCATATTCATGATGGGGTTTTATCCAGCCGAGATCAAACCCATTGTAACTTTTGATTCATGGATACTGTACATGGCATTCCCTTGGTTCCTCATTACAATCATGTTCCTGGCGCTAACTTACCTTGCGCTCAAACCAAAGGAACCTCTGACAATTTCGAGCCAGACTTTCAAGAAACACTATGCGGAGCTTGGTCCGCTTTCTCGCCAGGAAATGCTTGTAGCAATCATACTTGTGGCCACTCTGGTGCTCTTTACGACGGAGAAGCTCCATGGAATATCTACACCCGCTGTGGCTCTTCTAGCCTTTGTCGCCCTCATGCTGACTGGGACAATCACTTTTCAGGATATATCTACCGGTGTGAACTGGGATATTATCAACTTTTTCGGAGTCGCCCTCGGGTTGTCCGCCATATTCGTACATACAGGCATTTCAGCGTGGCTTCGTCCTCTAATAGAACCGGCCATCCTGACCTATGCGTCCCAACCTATCGTATTCCTGCTGGTCTTGACTGTTGGGTTCTGGATCGTGCGCTTTATTGACGTGCCGTGGGGATTCTCAACAATCGCAATCGCTGCCCCTGTCTTCATTCCTCTTTACAAAGAATTTGGGCTGCATCCGGCCTTGGTAAGTGTTGCGGTAATAGCCGCAGGCAACAGCTTCTTTCTGCCTTACCAGCAGCCTTTCATAATGATTGGAGACGCCATGTCCAAATCCAGGGGTTGGAATTCTTCGCATGTGAGTATCGCAGGCTTTATCTATGCCGTTTCTGTCATCGTATCGATACTCATCAGTTCATTTTACTGGAGGGCTTTGGGGCTCATGCCGTAGATGTGATCTATGTTTAAGTCGCTAGCGGCAATCTGCCATTGCGCAATCAGTGTTTCCATTATAGGACAATCTACAGAAAAAGTCTGACTTGAGACGCTGTATTTGAGCAGCGTCTCAACATACCAACTCATTTTTTTTACATCAGATTCAACCTTACCATGTTCCTTGCGGCGGTCTGAGCCTCCAGCATCATTCTTTCCAGCAACTCTTGCATAGTGGGGATGTCATGGCACCTTCCAACACATTGGCCGCATGAAATGACACCGGCGTCCAGATCACCTTCAGCATACATTTTTCTTGCTTTCTCTCCCCCTACCACACTTATCAGTTCCTGCAACGAACAGTTCTGGGCTTCCATGTCCGTGCACTTTTTCGCGGCAAAATTTGCCCATACTCTGTGGGTCGATCCGACCGACCTCATGACCAGCATGGTGTCCGTTTCCTCTGCATGAATTAGCGCCTCCTTAATTCTTTGGTGAATAGGAGCCTCTTGCGTCGCAAGCAGACGAGTTCCAATGATCACCCCTTGAGCGCCCAAAGCCAACATGGCCAGCAGGCTCTTCCCGTCACATACTCCACCGCCACCAATTACCGGGACTCTCAGGCTCTCTACCACTTTGGGAACCAAGACCAGTGATCCTATGTCGAGTTTCCCTGTAGCGCCTCCGTTCTCATAACCGACCACCGTAATAATGTCAGCGCCCATGTCCTGGACTTTCAGGGCATATCGAACCCCAACACATTTGTGCATCCAGGTCATACCCGACTCTTTGAAACGCCCACATAGTTCCACTGGAGCAGCATGTCCGGACGTCTCAACAATTTTCACACCTTTTTTGAGCATCACATCCAGGTATTCATTGTTATCTATGGGACGCATGGAAGGAAACAGATTGAGGTTGACGGCAAACGGTTTGTCGGTCAAATCCGTCAATCGGTCCAAGGCGTCTCCAAATTCTTCACGGGTCGGGAACATGGCCGAAGCAAGCACGCCCAACCCCCCTGCATTGGATATTGAGGCAGTGAAGTCGGAGTCACTGATCCACATCATTGTCCCACCTACTATTGGATATTTGATCCCCAACATTTCGGCAACTCGGGTTCTGAACATTTAAATTCCTTTCAACAAGCTTTTTAAAAAGGTCAATTTTCAACACCGTAAAGCAGGTGACCGTCATCAAGGAAAGAATATACACGGCCCTGCCCTTCCAGAATTTCCAGATGCCCTTTCAATTCAGACAAACCCAGAAAAACGTCCATCCCTTTCAGACCAACAAACAGGCTCTGGGTCATCATATATCTTGTCATTTCTTTCAACCCACCGGACCGCCTGCGGTTGGATTGCAATATTTGAACTATCTGTTCGGTCCGCTCTTCATGATGGTCAAGCAGTTGATCAACCCGCGCCAGATGACTGTGGAAAGGTTTGCCATGACCAGGCATTACGGTTGTTACGTGTAATTCCCTCAAGAGTGAAAGAGTTTTCTTGTAAGACTCCAGACTCCTATAACCCTCTGTTTCTTTTGTTGGGTTCACTTCCACTACTGGATTCGAGGTGATCTTTTCCAACAAAGTGTCCCCCGAGAAAAGTGTGCCGTCATGCCTGTTGAAAAGACACGCTGACCCTGGAGAATGACCGGGAGTATGTATGACCTCAAGCTGCAAGTCATCGAACAAAAATGTCTCCGAGCCGGTCAACGATTTTGCATGTTCATAACACTTGAAATACCTTTTAAGTCGTTTGAAAAGGACTTCGAGAAATTCTTCCGTGAGGCCTTCAGGAACTCCGCTTTCGGTCAAGAATTGCCTGTATTTGGACCTTAGGATTGCGGCCCCGGTCTCTCCTGAATCTTTCATCTTGGGCCCATCGAACTGATGAATAAAAACCTCGGCTCCGCTAACCTGAACGATCCTGGAAACCAGGCCTATGTGATCTGCATGGGCATGAGTGAGTATGATCCGTTTTATTCCCTCTAACGTCCCGGATGCCTTGGTTATTCCTGATCGAAGCGTTTGAAAAGCCTCATCAGTATCGACTCCCGCATCGATTAGAGTAGGGACCGAATCATGAATATAATAACTATTAACTCGACTTATCGGGAATGGCGTGGGAATTTCTATTCTGTTTAATGTAGTCATATCTCTAAAACTTACCCCTTGTTCAATAGCCGAATTCAGCCATATGTGAGCGTTGAAAAATGATTGAAGAATATCGCAGGTAGGGTCAATCTTCCCTTAAAACTTTCTGAATTGTGCTCATGAGGCCGTCCAGATCATAGGCTTTACTGACAAAGCCCCTGGCCCCCAAGTTTGCAGAGCCTCCTGGAGTCTCATCCGAGCAATAACCACTGACTACGATAACCTTTACATCCGGACTGATTTTCAGGAGTTCCTCCAGACATACTTTCCCACTCATTTCAGGCATGATCAGGTCAAGCAACACCAACGATATCTGTGCCTGATGGTCTCTGTATATTTCGAGAGCCTGCCTTCCGTTTGAGGCAGTTCTGACTGTATATCCCATTTCTGTCAAATAATCAGCTCCAAGATCTCTGACCATGTCCTCATCATCAACAAGCAGTATGCTCCCAAATGCAGGTGTCTGTTTTTTGGGGACTTCCTTTTCTGTTGACGACTGCTCTTCCGCAATATCAGTCACCGGAAGATAAACTCTGAATTCAGAGCCTTCATTGACCAGACTGTCAAGCATTATGAACCCGTCATGCTGTTTAATCATACCGAATACCATAGAAAGCCCCAGACCCGTGCCTTTGCCTACTTCTTTAGTGGTATAGAAAGGTTCAAATATGTGTTCCAAGGTCTGTTTGTCCATTCCAACACCGGTGTCTGAGAAGATCACAGCAACGTAATGGCCTGGTTTCGCTTCAAGGTGGTTCATGCAGTAATCTGCATCTATCGATACCTTGGCTGTCTTAATCTTTAGAACCCCTCCATCGGGCATAGCGTCTCTGGCATTCAGGGCCAAATTCATAAAAATCTGTTTCAGTTGTCCTGAATCTGCATTAATGACTGGAAGGCCCTCCTCAAGTTCAAGCTCTATTTTGATCATTCTGGGAATAATTCTTTCCAAAAGGTCAATTAGTTCTTCAACATGGTCATTGATGTTCACAGGACTTGGTCTGGTCTGAGCCTTACTGCTGAAAGCCATCAGGTTCTTCACCAGTTCAGACCCCTGATAAGCGGCTCTGTGAATTTTTTGAAGGTTCTCACGATCACCGGGCTCAAATCTAGAAACTCTAAGGAGTAGCTGGGAATACCCCAGGACCACTTGAAGCAGGTTGTTGAAGTCGTGCGCTATTCCACCGGCGAGCGTCCCCACTGCCTCCATCCTCTGGGCTCGAATCAGATTCTGTTCCAGTTTTTCACGTTCATCCTCAGATCTTTTCCGCTGGTCAATGTCATGCATGAGGAATATTCGAGACACACTGCCATCCTGATGCGCCATAGGGGAACTCACGACATAGTACCAACGATTATCTTTTGGACTTAGCAATTCCGAGCGACATATCTCGGTCGAGGAAACTTCCCTGGAAATGCACCACTCGCAGGGATGCTGAAGCCCATGAACAACTTCATAGCAATTCTTTCCTAAAGGATCGTATCCTGTTCGCTCCACGAGACGTTGATTGGCAAACTGGATTTTGTAGTCGGCAGAAGTTATGTGGATCAATCCGTCAAAGGCTTCAACGACGGAACGGTATTTCATCTGCGCTTCATGTATTTCAGACTCAAGTTGCTTTCTCTCTGTGATGTCCCTGGCAATGCAGTGGAGTCCGGTCACGGCGGAACCGCTGCTTATGAGTCGGCTCGTCAATTCAAGCCACACGGCGGCCCCTGATCTTGAACGAGCCAGAAGCTCAAATGGCGCAGAAAATCCGGCGTAGTCTCTAATAATGCTGAAAAACTTTTCTCGAAATATTGGCCTGGACTCTGGATCAATTATGGAGTTCAGGTTTAAAGCGATGAATTCTTCAGGGGTATATCCCAGAATTGATGCAACCACCCCATTCACTGAGCTGAGATTTCCTTCAGTATCTATGGTAAAGATCATATCCGAGGCATGTTCGAACAAATCACGGTATTTGGTTTCGCTCAGACGCAGAGATTCTTCCACTCCCGAGCGAGCCCGAATTTCCTTCTGGAGTAGCTGGTTGGTATCCGCCAGTTCTCTGGTTCGCTCGGTCACCCTTGTCTCAAGCGTGTCTCTGGCTTCCTGCAACTGACCGTATGTAATGGATTGATCCTCCCAGCTTCTGTAGATAAAGAGAATCATGATCAGCAGACCGGAAATCAACGCGGTAAAAACCATAAGCCACAATTCGGTGGAATATCCGGCCAAATATTTATGGCTCCTGGCAAAACCTAAAAGATAAAACGAAGTTCCGGATATTTGGGCGCCTGAAACAATCAATTTCCCCCTTTTTAATTTCCCGGCCTTTCCAGCGACTTCAGTAACAACGAATGATTCCAGCTCTGATGGGGAAATTCCGAAAGCACTTAATACATTCCGCCCCATCAGATCAGAAGGGCCCACAAAGATGGACCCATAGGAATCGACCAGCAAGAAAAAATCCTCATTGTTCTGGACAGCGTCGGTCTCAATCTGAGCCCTGAGTGTATCCAGATTGAGCTTCATCACCAGGTAACCCTTGGTCTCAGCTTTGTAGACAACCCGAGTCACAACAAATACGGCACTGTTATCGTTATCATCGAATGCAGTGAATAGAGGAAAAACAACAGTTTCCCTGATATTTCGATCAAGGTGACTGATATCAGACGATTTTAAGGGCGAGGTGTCGAAGGTCCCTGCAATTTCACTCATGTCACGGGAATCGAGGAGATTGATCTGACTGAAAACAGGCAATCCCCTAATGTTTAGAGTCTTCAACAAGCGGCCAAACTCATCACCAACCTCTGAAACAGCTATGGACAGGCCATACTCCAGCGACATGCCAAGCGCCTTGTTCTGGTAGTAGGCCTGGATGGCCTTGTTTCTTGCCAGATTTTCCACATCGCTTCTAAGTCTTTCGAAGTACGCATCCAGGTTGGCCGTTCTGGTCTTCGTCTCTTGGGCAAAAGACGACTTGCCTGCCTGAGCAAGTAAACTTGAAGACTGGTAGACCTTTACCATCAAGTAGGTCACGAACAGGGTCAATATGGTAAAAACAACCATGAAAACCCAGTAAGGCCTCACCAGACTTGACCTGTCCGCTAACGGCTTGGGGCTATATCGGTCCATCAGTTGACCCCCGGCCTCGATCACCAGTTTGGAAAGTGGTCAAAAACATGTGGATAATATTTGGATATCAATTGCCTGAGTTTCCCATCGTTC
Source organism: uncultured Syntrophaceae bacterium (assembly GCA_964628605.1). Lineage (GTDB taxonomy): Bacteria > Desulfobacterota > Desulfomonilia > Desulfomonilales > Desulfomonilaceae > CAITZA01. The sequence goes on along the minus strand of CAZVOU010000172.1, from coordinate 3,790 downwards.
TTGAGTCGTTTCAGAAAGGAGTTGAATGAATTGAGCATTTCAGGAGAGTCTTTTGATAATCCGAACGCCATGAACTGCGGTTCGGTAATCGGGCCTAACACTTTTATTTTTCCTGGATTTTTGACAAGCGCTAGCAAGGCGTCAGGAGCGTCCTGTAACGTGATTTCATACTCCCCTTTGATCAAAGCCGCCGGTAGATCGTTTAGCTGGAGACCTTCCTTGTAAACTGGAATGCAGTTTTGGAGATCATGCGCCGCAGGGTCCAGACAGGTATCCTTTATACCCAGAATTTGCTTCCCTGAAAGCAGTTTTTTGGTTTTAGCAATGTCTCTGGTGGGATCATTTTCGGGCTGGATAGGCTTGAGGTCTGAATCAGCCGAGGCAAGAGCCCAGACTGCAGAAGGAAAATATGGCGTCGAAAAGTTGATTATCTCCTGGCGCCAGGGAAGAACCGTGAAACCATTCCCTACAATGTCACCCTTGACATCTACGACCCCGGTTATCTCCACCTTGTCATCTTTAAGCACAAACTTCTTTCCAGACAAATCACCGACCACAGTCTCCCAAGTTGTGGGAATGTGCGCATATCTCACACCAATTTCTGAAGCGTAAAGTTTGAGGATATCCACGTCCAGACCGTCGCCGTCTCCACTGACAAAATTCGAGTATGGAACACCAAGGTGCCTTAAAACGCCAGAGGACTTTACTTCTGCCAAATCAGCCAGAACAACAGAAGTAGCCCCAGCCCATAGCATTACAGAAATCATCGCTGTAGCGAGAATTCTTAACATGATCAACGCCTCCCGTATGTCAGTTCTTACTCTTGTTGCCCTCAAAAAATTTAAATCAAATCGAGCTGCATTGAAAATTCATGGTCAACGATTTCCTTGCGAAGGATGCAAAATGGGGGAGCATGCTCAAAAATATTAAAAACCCAAAGAGCTGACAGATGTGGTCAAGTAAGAATCTCAGACACTTTACTTTTTAGTTTATATGATATGATTGTTCATGCCAATACAAATACTGTCTCTTGCGACTGATTTACTAACTCAAAATTTGCCTTTCTACAGTTCTGATTTTAATTCCATCTGGTTAGTTATTTTCGATGCGGCTAAATGAAGGATTTTCAACAAACAGCCTGATGGCCCCCAAGTCAGCTTCCCTAAACCCGTTTTCCTTCCCGTAATCTTTTAGCGCCGCCTCTATATCCGGTTCCTGGCCAACGATAATTGCTGACGGTCGCTCGTTTTTTAGCAGTGAGTCTAAAGTAAGCGGTGACACACCTTTTACTCTCACAATTTCCTTGGAAGTCAGTTGATTCCCAATTCTGAATACAAAAGGACCGGTCGAAAACTGGGGATATATTTTCAATTTTGCTTCTACTGCGTAAAGAGGAGACAGGGTAGCGATATTACCGTTGGAAGACTGAGAGCCTAGTTCCGCTTTGATATTTTTTGCAATCTGATGGACCTGAAAAGGTGTCCAGGAATCCATCGACCTGAATGCTCCGAGGCGCTCATAGATAACGAACGAAGACGAACCAATCATAACCATGATGGAAACAGCAGCAATCGACTTTTCACCTACCGACCAGTTCAGGAGCAAAGGCCTCTCGATCAGACAGCACCCAAAAATCACTGCAAATGGGAAGCCCGCTGCAAAATAATAGACAAACATCGGCAACGGAGTAATCCCAATAAAAACCCCGACTACGATGGACATGGCGCTCAGCATTGCAATTGGGTCATCACTCAACCGGTTTTTTTTAAAATACCCAGACGCCGCGAACGATTTGACCAGTATCAGGGCGAAGATTACCACGAAAGCCAGATTGGAAGGATGAGTCAAAAGAATGTCGAGTAAGGAGCTGAATCTGTATTCGATATTCGGTCCGAGATTGAAACCGCGCCAGTGGAGGTTCAGGATGTGATATTTTACGTTGTTGAACCAGACCGACCACGCATAATGGGCAACATAGTGTATCATGGGAATCAGCCCGACCACAAAACCGGTAACCAATGGGGCGGTTTGTCCGATGAACTTTTGAGAAAAGCTCTCACGCCTCGGAAACATTGACGTGCAAATCAGAAACGGCAAAAATAAAGCGGAATAATATAGCTTTGCCCCGGTGGCTACCGCCAGGATCAGCCCGAGACAATACATCTTTGGCAAACGCAGTTCGGGTTTCTCCAGAATGTGTTGATAGTATAGAGCCGCAAGCAGTATCGCAGCCATCGGCATCATGTAATTGGCCGCTTCACCGCTTATATCCTGAATAAAATAGGAACACCCAAAGATCATTACCGATATGTGCGAAACAGCGTAACTCTTCGTTCTTCGAAAAACAATCAACCACAACAGCGCACAGCTTGCAATTGTGAAGAATAAAGAGGTCAGCCTGCCGACTAGCAAGAGGTGGTCAGCCCTTAAAATTCTGAACAAACCATCATACAAAATTGGCAAATAAGGCGTTTGGACAAATGCAAAATCCCGGTAGATTTCCATTGATCTCATCAGATAGCCGGCCGTCACGTACATGTGCTCATTGTGGTCCAAAGGCAGGGTCATGGTATTCACAAGAAAATACAGAAAGAGAAACCCGGCGCACATTGATCCCGTGGCACGCGGGTAATCTTCAATCTTTCGTATAATATCGTTCATGAGTCCTTTTTTTCTTTTGATCGAACATCAAAAATACACAATACATTCTCCGATAATACCGAAGATGCGATTTTTCGGGAACTACTTTTGCCATGTTAATTCAGCAACTGTTGTGACAAATTGATCCCGAACATTTTGCCCCTGAAAAGTGTCAGACGGGTTATGTTTTAAATCGTTTTTGGGGACCACCTCATCTTCCATGTAATACTTCCGGTTGTATTACGAAATGTGAGTGAAAGGGCATCAACTATCATTAAAGGGGATTTTACATGAAAATAGCGTGCGTTGCATTGATCCTGGCCGGATTGTGGTGTTCCACGGCATCGCCGGAATCGACATACAATCCCGTAGATCAACTACCGATTTCAAAAGTTGTCCTATACAAACACGGCCTGGGTTATTTTGAACGCGAAGGTAAGGTTCACGGAGATGTCCTGCTAAATTTTGCCTTCCGGGAAGACCAGATGAAAGACATTCTGACGAGCTTCTTTGCTGTGGACCTGGGTAAAGGGAAAATATCTTCTATCCGATATGAAACCAGTAATCCTTTGGAGCGACAACTCCAGGAGATCATGATAAAGGCGCCGGATGAGGCAGTATTGAGCCAGTTCATGCTGCAACTCAAGGGGGCCAATCTTCGGCTCAAGGCTGCGGGAGAAAGCATTGAGGGGCGAGTTCTCGGAATTGAGCCGGTTACCGAAGTCATCAGCAATGTTTCCATAAAAAAAGGATACAGGCTGGCCTTGCTAACACAATCCGGCTCGATCAGGTCAGTTGACCTGTTTGCCATATCTGAATTTGCCCTTACCGACGAGTCCTTGCAGAATGAACTTCGACGCTCACTGGATGTTTCACTAAACGCCAAACGCACCAACAGGAAACAACTCACGGTTAGCGCTATCGGTGATGGAGAGAGAAGCCTCAGAATGGGTTACCTGACCGAAATGCCTGTCTGGAAATGTTCCTACCGTGTAATCTTCGATGATAAGGCAAAAGGGGCCGACGCTCTGCTTCAGGGTTGGGCCTTGGCCGAAAACAATACCGAAGAAGACTGGAAGAATGTCAAGATTACTTTTGTAGCCGGTAACCCGATTTCTTTCATGATGGACCTGTACTCTCCCTATTATAT
>CAZVOU010000171.1:0-10450 GCA_964628605.1 uncultured Syntrophaceae bacterium | reverse complement strand
GCCTCTTGTAACAGCCGTGTAGACAAGATTCCTCTGCAACAGGACATAATGTTGGGCCATTATGGGTATAACAACGCACGGATACTCTGAACCTTGGGACTTGTGAACCGAAACAGCGTAGGCAAGGACTATCTCATCGAGTTCGCTGTAGTCGTAAGCGACCTCCCGTCCGTCAAAGCCTATCAACACTTCCTGGTCTTCCGGGTCGATTGTAACTATCTGACCAATATCACCGTTATAAACTTCCTTGTCGTAATTGTTGCGAATCTGCATGACCTTGTCGTCAACCCGGAAACTTCTACCACCCCGTGTCACCCCGTCCTCTCTCGGGTTGAGAGCTTTCTGGAGTTCCAGGTTCAAATTGCTGGTACCGACAATGCCACGGATCATAGGCGTCAAAATTTGAACATCATCCACGGGATCGAATCCAAAAGCGTTTTGAATTCTGCCGCACACCAAATCCAGGATTATTTTAAGGGCATCTTCTGGCTCATTCTTTTCGATGAAATAGAAGTCATCTCTGCCGGCGGAAGGTCTGTCAAGGTTTGGCATGGAGCCGTTGTTTATCAAATGGGCGTTAACTATAATGGAGCTATCCCGGGCCTGACGGAATATCTCGTTCAACATTACGACGGGAACGGCTCCGGATTCAATGACATCGCTAAGGACACTACCTGGCCCAACGGAGGGGAGTTGCTTGACATCCCCTACCATAATGAAAGTAGCTTCTGGCGGGATAGCTTTTAACAGATGATACATGAGGACGGTATCAATCATCGAAGCTTCGTCGACAATGAGCAAGTCGCAATTTAGGGGATTCTCTTCATTCTTCTGGAATCCACCTGAAGCTGGACTGAATTCTAAAAGCCGGTGAATGGTCTTGGCTTCCCGGCCGGTAGCCTCGCTCATCCGTTTGGCTGCTCTGCCGGTAGGCGCTGCCAGGAGAATACGGATTCCGATCCTTTCAAAAATGCCAAGAATGGCCTTTATTATGGTGGTCTTGCCTGTCCCCGGTCCTCCGGTTATAACCATAACCTTGTTTATGAGCGCGGACTTTACAGCCTCTATTTGGTTTGGAGCCAAAGATAGTGACAGTTTTTCCTGAATCCAATTCACAGCTTTCTGTGCATCGATTGGCCTTCTTGAATGAGGTCTTCTCATCAGAAGCTTCAGTCTGGATGCAATACGGGTTTCAGAAACGTGAAACTTATGAAGATACACGCCTAGAGTTTCTTCCGCATTTTGCGTAGCATCTTCAGCATGAAAATCTTCAATAACTATTCTTCTGCTAGCCGAAAGCGTCTGAATGGCAGAGACAACTACATCCCTGTCAACTTCCAACATCTCGACGGATTTGCCGATGAGCTGGCTCTGAGGATAACAAACGTGTCCATCATCGGATGTCTGGTGAAGAATGGTATAGGTCCCCACCTGGACAAGGTGAGAAACACTTCTCCCAGTTTCAAATCGCTTGTTTCAGACTTAGAGCGCTTGTTCCAGGAGAATGCTTGGGGTAATTAAAGAGAAATGCGACTCTTCGCGAAAGTGCGTGTCTGGCATTTTATTCTCTCAACCGATTGACTCGTATCTCGTGGTGTGAAGAGCGTAGATACGCAGCAAGAAAAAGAACTTGTCTCTGTAACCGTAGGCCTGTCGTTCCAGGGCATTTATCTTGTTGTTTGTTTATTCCAGCGGACCCGTTGATATGCGGTCACAGTAGAATATGAAGGCTATAGGTAAGTGAGTGAATAGGGCCCTTAGAATTTGAGCCCGTTTTCAAAAATACCGTGATTTGCTGTGACACGCTGTGATTCGCTATGGCGCGATATCACCGAGGAATATATGTAACTAGTTGATATAATTAAGAAGAGCTTCCACCTGTCACGCCGGAGGTCGCGAGTTCGAGTCTCGTCGCTCACGCCACAAATTTCCTGTAAAAACATTTGGACAGAATGTTCGGTTCTAGCAGAAATCACGCGAATTCTGCAATTTGAGCCTGCTTTCAAAAAAAATTGATTTTTCCCCCTATTCTTGGCCTCGAAATTTCTCCAAAAATTGTTTCTGTAAAATCGTCCAAACGATGAAACTTTTGTCGGTAGAAATCGAGATTTTTCTCAGGCCTCTATCCTCGTAGATACATCCACGAAAAGGAAATACCTCCTTCCATCAAAAACCACAACAGTAAAAAAAGTGTCAAAGTCAGGAGTCGGGCGCTGAGAATTTGGAATGTTTTCCTGTTGAAAAGAATCCCAGATTTCTTTTGCTTGGATACTCCTGTTATGGTATTTTCTCCTAAAAAATGTTCAGAGTTGCGAACTTCTGTTAGTTGATAATGCAATTTTCAGTTCAGGCACTGTTTTGGATCGCCGCATGACATTTAATCAGCATAGCCGAAAAGGTTGATTATGGCCATGAACATTGTAGTGAAGACAATTTTCTCATCTTTGTATTTTAGAATTTATTAGTTAGTCGTCCAGGTCGCGAGATATTTTGTAGGCCGATCCGATAGTCTCTGAAATCAATTAATTTAGCTGATCACTTTAGATTAGCCATAGTAGGAGCAACACGTAAATGCCTTCAGGTCATTCTCAAAAACATGACCATTCAGAGATCAGGGCAGAGCCTGATCTCTCACTGGAGGTCATCGTTCTGCTGATCCTGGGTTTGTTCTGGCTTATTTTTGGGCTTCTGCTTTTAAGGATTTACTCTGGAGACCTGCCATATAATCCTGATGGCGCCTATGGTTTATTTCTGGTGATTGTCTCCTTTCAGATGATCACCATGGGCAAGACACCGTTTGGAGACCTGCGACGATCCTGGGCTCTCGTCTTGATTGGAATGGGAACGGCTGTCCTTGGTATCTCTGCTTGCTTTATTCCCGGATACTTTAGCGGTTTTGTTCGCACGCTGGTTGGCTTGGTCCTGTTTGCCGGCGGGATTGCTCTTTTTCTGCAGCTAATTATTTCTGAAGAAAGAGCGAGGATGTGGATAACTATTCCGGGAATGCTGCGTCAACTTACCATTGCTTGCGCATCCGTTTATACCTTAACAATCATATCGGGCTTGATAACCCTTGTCCACGGTTTCAGAACAGACCCACGGACGGCGATTTTCGTCATGCTCTATGGCATGAGCTTCTTCTATCTGTCGTGGTGCATATGGAAGATTTCCAGAACCTACCCTCCACAGATGTCATGTGAACAGCCATCAAATGAGCCTGTTCGGAAAAAAACTGGATCACGATCACACTCAAGCTTGTTCAGTGAGTCTTCCCTCAGTCTGTCACTAGCCATCCTGATTCTCCTGGGAGTTCTCATAACTCTTTTGGGATTATTACTGGTTCCAGTGAGTTTGGGAATACTACCATTCTCACCAGACGGTCAGCTAGGGCTGATAATGACTATTTTGGCGATCCAGATCATGACCATGGGAGATACCCCGCTGGGACAATACAGGCGCTCATGGCTCATGATAATGATTGGGCTTTCATTTGCAGGGCTGGGAGTCTTTTCATGTATCGTTCCGGGAATTCTTACCGGAATGATTCGGGTACTCCTCGGGGTTTTGAATATTATGGGAGGAGCTGCATTTTTTGCCAGACGAGTTTTTACCAAACCTGACGTAATTGATGGCGCTCCATATACCCAGGAGATTGATCCCATTATAAAAAGACTGGCTAAGACTCAAGTTGCGCTGAATTCGGTGAGCATAACCTTTGGCTTATCCATGCTCCTGCCAAGCCTCTTGTCAGGTCTGATTGTCGCATTCATTCTTGTAGTAAATGGTGGCCTCATTTTCACATTGGCGTCTCTCGCCCAGCAGGTCACCCAAATTCAGTCATGCCAAAAACAGCAGGTTATTTAACATAAGGATTCTGAGCCGCCCGTTCACGGCCCCTTTCGACTTAATCGAGAAAACAGGAGGTAAGGAGGATGTTTCCCAAACTGTTCAGCCCGGTAAGGATAGGTGGCTTGGAAGTGAAGAATCGCGTGGTAATGACGGCCATGGGGGTAAATCTCGCTTCATCTGGGGGCGGAATAAACGACGACATAATCGCGTTTTACGAGGAGCGGGCCAAGGGTGGGGTCGGGCTCATCATAAGTGGTGTGTGTAGAATCATGGATGGAGCCGGAGCGTCTGAACCCTGCCAGCTGGCGGCTAGAAACCCCGGAGATGTGCAGGGACTCACCAGGTTAACCGACACAGTACACAAATACGGCTCAAAAATGTTAATCCAGTTACAACACCCTGGACGCCAGGCCAGTTTTTCCGTCGGTGGAGAACAGCCAGTTTCAGCCTCGGCGATTACAAACACTTTCACGGGGGAAACACCCAGAGCTCTCACGACTCCAGAGATCCGTCAAATTCAGGATGCCTTCGTTAAAGGGGCCCGGCTGGCGCAAATGGCGGGTGTCGATGGTATAGAACTGCATGGCGCCCATGGCTACCTTATAAACAGCTTTCTGTCACCCTATCTCAATCTGCGTGACGATGATTATGGTGGAAGTTTCCAGAACCGAATGCGGTTTTTACTTGAGATTCTGGCTGGCATAAGGGCTGCGTGCGGGACCGGTTTTGTGGTGGGTGTCCGCCTGTCGGCCGAAGAATTCCTTGGAGATGACGGTAACGATCTGGCCGCAAGCTGCAGGATATCAGTAGAGCTTGAGAAAGCGGGTGTCGATTTTTTGGACATCAGTTCCACAATTCCTGATAGCCCTAAATTCACCGCATGCATAGAACCTGGAACCATCGAACAGGGATGGAAGAAATACATGGCGGCCGAGATCAAGAAACATGTGAAAATTCCGATCATCGCAGTGGCAAACATCAAGGAGCCGGCTGTCGCTGAGGCGATACTGGCGGAGGGCTGCTGCGATCTGGTGGGTGTGGCTCGAGGGCATCTGGCTGATCCGGAGTGGTGCAAAAAAGCAAAGGCCGGCAAAACCGAGACCATTCGTAAATGTATCGGCTGCCTCGTATGTTTCGATGAGATCGAGCACGCCCGACATGTAAAATGTTCGGTAAACCCCACCACCGGTCGTGAAAGGGAGTTTGCAAACCTGGCACGCGACGGCTCAGGTCGTAAAGTTGCGGTGGTCGGGGGAGGGCCTGCAGGTATCACGGCTGCGCTTGTCTTGAAGGAACGTGGTTTCCGAGTTGTGCTATTTGATCCTGCCCAAAGGCTTGGCGGAACTCTTAACGTGGCCGACAAAGGTTTCGCAAGGGAGAAAATAACCCGTTTTGTTGACTCCATGATCGCTCAGGTCGAGGACAGCGGCGTCGAGTTGCGTCTCGAAGAAGAGGCCACTGTGGAGAAAGTCAAAGCCCTTTCCCCGTGCGGCGTTTTCGTAGCCTGCGGCGCTCGGCCTTTTATTCCACCTGTCCCAGGGATTGATGGAAAAAACGTCGTGATAGCGGAAGACGTGCTTGCCGGCAGGTCAGAGGCTAAGGGCGAATGCGTCATCATCGGATCTGGCATGACTGGATTGGAGGTCGCTGAGGTTGTGATGAGGGCTGGACACAGGACAACCCTCGTTGACATGATGCCTGAGATCGGCGCGGGAGCTAACATCATAGTGATACTCGACATTAAGGAACGCATGGCCTGCTACGAACCCGTCTCTCTGCCACTGCATCGGCTGCTTAAAATCTCCGCAGATGGTGTAATCCTGGAATCCATGAAGAGCTGCGAGTCGGTATTTGTGACCGCTGACACAGTTATTCTAGCTGTGGGCGTGCGACCCGACCGGGAGACGGTCCAAAGCTTTATAGCTGCTTTCCCTGAGACCAGGGTCATTGGGGACGCTGTGCGGGGGGGGCGAATAATGGACGCGACACATGATGCCTACGGGCAGGCATTCGTTTTCGAACCATAGGGCATATCCGTGGGCGCCAGAGAGGGGCAACAGGATTTTCGATTTGTGCTCAGGTCCTTATCGGGCCTGCTTTGGCAGAATGGAAATTCTATCTTAAAAGGTAAAAAGCAATATGAGTCAGACTAGCGAATATTATATGGGTAAGATTGCAGCCATAACCGGAGGCTCCTCGGGAATCGGTTTGGCGCTGGCTGAAACGGTCCTTGCCTATGGAGCTAGAGGGGTCATAATCGCAGATGTGGATGTTTCGAACCTTAGCTGTCAGAGCGCGCGATTAAACTCAGTCTACAATGATCGGGTTATCGGGATCAGATGCGACGTAACGAGTGAGGTAGAAGTTCAGGATATGATCAAGCAGGCGGCCGAATTCGGTAACGGGCGCATAGACCTACTCTTTAACAACGCGGGCGCCGGTTTTAGCGGAAATTTCGAAGAGCAGAGCAACGGAGACTGGGCCAAAGCCTTCGCTCTGAACTTCTACGGGGCTGTCTATGGTATTCGCTCCGTTGTGCCGCTCATGCGAGCCCAAGGCGGTGGCCACATCGTCAATGTCATATCCGGTATCGCATTCTATCCAATGGCTTATCAGACCATGTATTCCGCGACAAAAGGGGCCCTGAACTCGCTGACCCTCGCCCTCCGCTATGAATTCTGGGATGAAAACATCCGCTTCACGTCGGTTACCCCGGGAACGACGGCCACCAACATTTGGTCTGCCCTCGGAACTGGAGCCCCTGCTGGGGCCCAGTCCCCTCAAGAGTCGGCGAGGAAGATCCTAAGCGGTGTGTCGAAAAACGAGCGACTGGTTCTGGGGGACGATACCGACGCTTCAGGCGCAAGGAGCTGTTTCAATCCCGAAGCTGCAAAATATGCCGATGAATACCTGCTAAATGTGGCCCGAAAGCGGCGCAAAGGCGAGTGGGCCGTCTGATTGGTATGGCGGCAAACAAAGGAGGACATGGACCCATGAAAAACGGAAGTTATTTCATTGCCCGTGAACAGATATACTCGTTCATGAATCCCAGCGCGATGAACAACCAGGAAGGTCTCTACCTTATATGGGAAACCGACCCCGCCGCGGCGCGACGTGTGCTGCCCAGCCCACTCGACCTTCTCGATCCAGCGGCCCCTGTCGCCATGGTGTACGTCGTCAACATCCGTGAGCCGACGTTCGCTCCCTGGTACATGGAAGGCGGCCTCAGTCTACTATGTCGCTACGGAGATATCGTGGGCGCCTATTTCCTGAACCTCCAGCTCAGTGGTCCTGGGGCTCATATGGGGCTATGTAGCGGGCGTGAAAAGGCGGGACTACCCAAGAAGATGTGCGAGCGCATAGTCGTCGAGCGCAACGGCGACTGGGCGAGCGCTGTCATTGAGAGAAAGGGCAGGAGTATCTTTTCGGTCGAGGTCGAGATTGGAGGGTATAATGACCCCGTAATGGAAGTTATGCGTAAGGATTACGGGCCCGGATATCAGGAAAGGGGGGCCTGCCTACTGTTTCAGTACGAATCCGCCCAGGCGCCGCAAGGCCATTGCACGTTCCCGAAGATGCGTCTGGTCCACTACGACAGCGTCACCGATTTCCAGACCTGGGAACCGGCTTTTGTTAAATCTCTCCACATGGAACCGTCGCTCGATGATCCTTGGGCGGAACTACAGGTGGTGAAGCCCCTGGGCGCCGGCTATAGTGTCAACTCCAACTGGATAGCTGGTATCTCGCCTCTCGCTCAGTTCGAGGGCGAAGAGGCGGATAGCCTGATCTCATACCTCTTCACGGGCCGCTGGGACCGGTCCACCCTGGTTAATGGACGTTACCAGCGCTACGGGCAGTTTTAACCCTTAAGGAGAATCAACATGACAGTAGATGATATCCGCAAAATACTAGTGGTAGGCTTGGGTACTATGGGACAGAAGATCGCGCTCCAGTGCGCCCGATTCGGCTATGATGTGGTGGCTTATGACCCCATCTCCAAGTCTCTGGAGAACGCTCGGGTACGAATACCCGCCTTAGCGTCGGAACTTGTGGCGAAACGTAAAATGACACCAGAAGTAGCGGATGCAGCGCTATCCCGGATCAGCTACACTTCCAACCCTAAGGACGGGGCGGACGCTGACCTGTTGAGTGAGTCGGTACTTGAAGACCCTGAACTTAAGGCGAAAGTCTTTGCCCAGTTCAACGCAATCTGTAAGCCAAAAACTATATTCACCACCAACACATCGACCTTGCTACCGTCCATGTACGCCGAGGCTACAGGACGCCCAGCACAGTTCGCTGCGCTCCACTTCTATGGAGTGTTCGATCACCACCTGGTCGATGTCATGCCTCATCCGGGGACATCGCCGGAAATTGTGGAGTTGCTGACCGCTTTCGCCAGGCGGATCAAGCAGGTTCCTTTGGTTTTCAATAGAGAATACCCAGGCTACGTGGCCAACGCCATCTTCGGCGCAATGAACGATGTGGCGATCAATATTGCGCTGGTCGAAAAAGTCGCCTCAGTGGAGGACGTGGATCGGGCAGTCATGCTTCACTTGGGTATGCCGTGCGGACCTTTCGGAGTGATGGACGTTGTGGGGTTGGATACTGTCTGGCACGTGATGCAGAGCAAGGCCAAAATAACAGGAGACGCTGGGGCCCAGCAATTTGCGGAAGAATTCAGGCGGGACTATATCGACAAGGGCTGGCTTGGGGAAAAGTCGGGGCGAGGCTTCTATACGTATCCTGACCCTGCATACCTCCGTCCAGACTTCCTGGGCGGGGATTCCGAGTAACATGCGCGGGTTATTCCGCGGCAAAACGAAGATCCCGGATAAGAATGTTCTTTTGCTCAACTATTTGGGAGTTTTGCGCAACGGTTCAATTACACAATTAGTTTCTTGGTAACAACTTGGGGAGTGAGAATATGATTCAAAGCCGGCTGGTCGGCCTCATTCTGGGGCTGCTCTTAATGTTCGTGTCAAATGCCGGGGCTTGGGAGTTCTCTTTATCGGGTAATTTCACGTGGGAATATTATCAGTTCTCCCAACTGGGGGACAAAGGCTTCTTCGGACCGTTCAATCAGGATAACAGCTCTGTCGGCGCCACTGTGAGATTAGCTGCACGCAACGGTTGGCTCGGTCACGAGATTGCCCGCCGCAACGATGTCTCCTTCTGGGGTGATGAGCTGTCTTCAGGTTCGGATGTGGCGGCCAACTATATGTATACTGTATTTTTCCCGAAGCTGAAAGTCAATGAGGCGCTTTCACTTCGGGGATCCTACAGAATTGGGGCCTGGAATCCAACTTCTGCGGGAGATATTGCGTACGGCCATCTCAATAGTTCCAGGTACCTTAATAGTCAGGCTCCCGGTATCGGACAGTCATTTTCTCCCGGTTACTGGCAAACATGGTATGCTGAAGCCAACTTGCCATGGGGAATAGTAACAATAGGGAAGCAGCCTAATACAATTGGGCTGGGCCTGATCATCGACTCCCTGGAGAACTCTACAGAAGCGCTCGTCTTGGGTGTTCCATTTGGTCCTTTTATTATTGGCGCTCAATACTATTTATGGGGACCGGGTCGTAATGTGAGCACTCGACAGTCCTCAAATTATCCACTTAGAACAGACCGGAGTGGCTCAGCTCAACCTCATTTCTCTTTTTTAGTTATGTATAACGCTGGAAACATTAGTTCAGAGACGTATGTCGAGTACAGCAACGGTCACAAGGGCCCAGAATCGGAGCTTTATATTGGAACTCGCCTACCGAAGGACAATCCGATCTTCGCCGTGGACAGCTCGCAATTTTTTGGATTTACCAATTTCAAATATTTCAACGGAATGATCTTCTTTAGCAGCGAAGTAGGATTTTACCAGGAATTCTTCAGACAGAACGGCCGTTCTCTGAATCAAGTAAACTCACAATATGTCTGGCCTCAAACTCGTTACTGGGAATTGTGGGCAGGCATGATTGAATGTGGCATGGTGGCAGGTCCTGCAAAGATTAGTTTTCTCTGGGCCTACTATCCTGGTCCGGACAGGCGTGACGGTAAACTCATCGATAGGCAACCCACGATCGTTCCTATATTTTCCCCCAATGGAGGTGTGAACCTGTATTTGCCATACAGCCTGTTGATGGGTTATAACTACGGATCGGGGAACGGCTCCATCTCGCGTTCTTCAAGTCACGGTTTCATCACCGATGCGAGCACCTATGGCGTCAGGTTGGATTATGCTGTGGCAGCGAACCTGAATGTTCATGTAACTGGTATGTACGCCAGCAGGATATCCCAGGGATATGGATGGGGATGGATAAGACCGGATCCTTCTGGCGACTCCATAACGTCTCCTGCGCTGCAGTACGGTAACGGAAACCAAGGTAATCTTGACCCGAGCGGGAACCTCGTAGACCTTTCATTCGCCGATGCTTCAGGAAACCTTACGAATGCTCCCAACATTCTGGAAAGAGACCTGGGCTATGAATTTGGCGGTGGAATAGATTGGAAACTCATCGAAGGATACACATTGACAGCCCGGGTTGCCTATTGGAAACCTGGCGAATGGTTCAAATACGCTTGTGTGGACAGGAGACAAATCAAT
>CAZVOU010000170.1:0-2603 GCA_964628605.1 uncultured Syntrophaceae bacterium | reverse complement strand
TGTCAAAGAAATCTCTCTTGAAACGAACCCTAATCATCTGGTTGACGATGTAGTGCGCAAAATGAAACAGGCCGGGGTAAACAGGTTATCGGTCGGGGTTCAGAGTTTTGACGATGGACTGCTCAAAAAGATGGAGCGTTTCCATAAATATGGATCAGGAGAAGAAATAAAAAACAAACTGGGCGATCTAATGGGGACGTTTGATACGCTTAATGTAGATATGATTTTTAATTTTCCCACACAGACCCTAGACATGTTGGAGTATGATCTGGAGGTTATCCGCGGAATTCGGGCCGATCAGGCTACTTTTTATCCTCTAATGGTTTCGGACGTCACCAGACATGAACTGGCCAAAAGGTTCGGAAAAATTTCTTACGCCCAGGAAAAACGCTTCTATGATAAGATTTCGGACGTGTTGGATTCTGAGTACTCTTGTGGAACAGCCTGGTGTTTCTCAAGGAAAAAAGGCATGATAGACGAGTATGTAGTCGATTACGATGAATATGTCGGGGTCGGCAGCGGTTCATTTGGTTATGTCAACGGCGCATGCTTTGCCAACACGTTTTCTTTACAGGATTACAGCAATTTGTTGAAAAGGGGCAAACTCCCCTTGATGGCCAAAAAGGCTTTCAGGATCAAGGATCAAGTCAGCTACTATCTGATGATGAAGCTCTTTTCCACTTCTTTGGATATGGACGAGGCTGAAAAAAAATTTAACGGCAAGTTTCAGTCGCTTCTTTTTAAGGAACTGGCCGCTTTAAAATTATATGGAGCTTTGACCCAAAAAGGCGCTAAACTTAACCTCACCAGAAAAGGGCGATATTTGTGGGTTGTCATGATGCGTGAGTTTTTTACCGGTGTTAATAATTTCAGGGATATATGCCGATCTGCTATTGATTTTAATAGATTGAAGTTTGAGGGAAATTAAGTTTTTCAAAGTACGCCGAAATTGACAGGGGAGATTAGATGGGGAAACCTTCTTACGAGGAATTAGAAAACCGGGTCAAGGAACTCGAGCGAATCACCGGCCAATTGATAGACAGCGCTCTTGATCAGGAACATCAGGAGTTGTTCGATCTGTCAATATTATGCAATATATCTGAGGCCTTAGCTTCAACAATTGATCTGGATGAGCTTCTTGTAATTGTCATAAACGAGGTTAACAAGGCCTTGTTGACGGAAGGCGCCGGAGTGCTCCTGTATGATGAGAACCGCGGAGATCTTTACTGGAGACAGGTAAGGGATGCGCGAAAGATTCTGGCTCCCCAGACTGAGGCCCTAAGATTCCCGATGGACAACAGCATAGCCGGCTGGGTATTCCGCAACAAACAGCCCGCCATCGTCAACGACACGTCCAAAGATGAAAGATACTATCCCGAAATCACCAAACGCAGCGGGTTCGAAATACGCAAAGTCTTACAGGTGCCTCTCAACACCAGGGAAAAAACCATCGGTGTTCTGATGGCCATGAACAAGATTGGCGGGGATTTCACCGAACAGGACGAAGCGCTTCTGAGTTCCATGGCTGGAAGCGTGGCTCTTGCGGTTGAGAACGCAACGGTATATCAAAAGCTGAAAAAAAGCCGTGATGATCTGGAAATGATATACCGGTCCACCATGGCTTTGGCCACAACCATGGACCTGGATCATTTGCTCGAGGTGGTAGTCAACGAATTGCGTACGGCTCTGGAAACCGAAGCCTCCGGCGTGCTGTTGTATGATGAGAGACAGGACGACCTTTACTGGCGGGAAATCCAGGACGAAAAAGGACTTCTGGACTCAAAGGGGGCGCTGGTCAGGATTCCGATTGAAAAGAGCATCAGTGGTCAGGTCTTTCAGTCCGGTGAGCCCGTATTGATCAACGACCCAAATGAAAATCCCAACTTCTTTAAACCATTTGAGACCCTGACTGGGTTTTCAATCAGAAATGAAGTGATTGTTCCCCTGCATACGAGAGAGAAGACCATTGGATGTCTGGTCGTCATCAACAAAAAGAATGGTCGTTTCACCGATGATGACGTTCATCTGCTGTCTTCGCTTGCCGGAGTCGTTGCGCTATCTGTTGAGAATGCGACCTTTTTTGAAGAGCTGATGACTTCTTACCGTGAGTTGGAAGAACTCAACCGGGTGAAATCGAAGATCCTCAACCACTTGTCCCATGAATTGCGAACACCGTTGGCCATTCTGCGCGGCACTCTCATAACCATGGAAAAAAGGCTGGTCGAGAAAGGCATCACCGGATTTGACAACGCCATCACCCGAATGAACAGGCATGTTCAGAGCTTGAATCGGCTTGAATCCCAAGTCGAGAGCATAATGATGACAGGGTATTCATGGGAAAAGCGTTATATCACGGGATTCTTGCAAAGCGCTCTGGACCTCATGGAGGTTCAGACCGAATGGACTCCGGAGATCAAACGCGCTGCAGAGATGATTCACAGGTGGCTCGAGAAAACATTTCCGACTAGGCACGACAAACTTGACTTAATCGAAATAGACTCATTCTCCCATTCAGTGGAAACTCTCGTCAAAGAAAAGGCTAACGCTGAAAACAGGCGCGTTGACGTAAGTTTTGAAATGGAAAAAGGGTCTATTCTGATCCC